>NZ_JAODZS010000032.1:0-56144 GCF_029835375.1 Morganella sp. GD04133
TTTATCTCAATATCCGCCTGTATGATCTGAAAATAACCGGAATCGCCGGAAATCCACACCATCGTAGTTAACAGAACCATCCGGCTGAAATCCGTAACGTGTTATAAACCGCGAAACGTTTCGGGATAACGGTAATAAAATGGTGATACTGGTTAAGTGCATTTCATCAAACGCGTGGCGGATAATTTTATCACAGATGACCTTTCCCGTTCCCCAGAAATCAGGATGAAGTACCAGCGCCAGGTCAGCATCATCACCTTCTTTCTGAAGCCCTCCCCAGCCTGCAAATACATCGTCGATCACAAATGCCCAAGGGCCATATCCGTTAATATCCCACTGAGCGTCTTTTTCTTTTGCCCAGTTGCGGCTTTTTTCATCATCAAAATCCGGGCTGCCCAGCGGCATTTGCTGTAAAACGTTCGGGTGATTATTCAGTGCCGTGATATCGGCCGGTTTTATCTGAGTGAGCCGTTTAAATTCTAAGTGCATAGTATTCCTTTTATTTTGACGCTCTGATTGTACCTGTTATTCAGAAAAAATCAGCTGAATAACAGGTACAACACATCTTAGCTTACAGCCACATTCCGAAACGGCGGATATAAATGCCCTTCATGATTTGCGCCAGGCCGCAATAACTGACCAGTGTAGCCGCAAGCCACGGGAAATATTCCCACGGTAACGGCTCAAGCCCGATATAACTTCCGATGGGTGAAAACGGCAGCCAGATCCCGATGGCCATAACAATCCCGGTCACCAATAATACCGGCAATGTTGCTGTGCTCTGAATAAACGGGATCCGTTGTGTTCTCAGCATATGCACGACCAGTGTTTGTGATAATAATCCTTCAACAAACCAGCCGGAATGGAATAAAACCTGGCTGTCCGGACTGTTTGCCCCGAAAACAAACCATAATAATGCAAAGGTGGTGATATCAAATACAGACGATGTCGGGCCAATCCAAATCATAAAGCGCCGGATATTGCCTGCATCCCATTTACGGGGTTTGCGCAGAAATTCTTTATCCATTTTATCCCACGGCAGCGCCAGCTGAGACATATCATAAAGCAGATTCTGAATCAGTAACTGAATAGCCAGCATCGGCAGGAACGGAATAAAGGCACTGGCGATAAGAACAGAAAATACATTACCAAAGTTAGAACTGGCGGTCATATTCAGGTATTTAATGATATTGCCGAATGTCTCGCGCCCTTTAATGACGCCCTCCTCCAGAACCATCAAATCTTTTTCCAGCAGGATAATATCCGCAGATTCTTTGGCGATATCCGTTCCGCTGTCCACGGAAATCCCCACATCTGCATCCCGCAATGCCGGTGCATCATTAATGCCATCCCCGAGGAAACCAACAGTATGACCGGCAGATTGTAAAATCCTGACCAGGGCTGATTTTTGCAGCGGTGTCAGTTTGCAGAAAATAGTGTGTGTTTGTGCCACCTGTTTCAGCTCTTCATCACTGAGGAGCGTCAGTTGGTCACCACTGATACTCATTGAAGCATCCAGCCCGACTTCACGACAGATTTTTGCTGTGACAACCGCATTGTCCCCGGTCAGTACTTTTACCGTTACCCCATTATGTTTCAGTGCTTTGATGGCTTTTGCCGCACTGTCTTTCGGCGGGTCAAGGAAGGTCAGAATTCCGCATAAAATCATATTCTGTTCACTGTCGGCAGAGAGCGGCAGCCCCTGCTCTTTACTGTCCAGAACCCGTTCGGCGAGCAGCAGCACTCTGAATCCTGTCTCATTATAATGATTGACCAGCGCCATAATGGCCTGTTTTTTCACATCATCCGCAGGAGAAATATGATTGCCGGTCCGGATCAGAGAACAGCACGACAGCATCTCTTCCGCCGCGCCTTTACAGATAAGCAAGGCGGTACCATCCGGTTTTCTTACTGACACAGACAGACGTCTGCGGACAAAATCAAACGGCAGTTCGTCAATTTTCTGATAATTGTGCAGAGACTCTGTTTCGGCTTTGCCGCGCCCGAAACGGATGATCGCCTGATCCATCAGGTTACGTGTGCCGCTCTGGTGAAAACTGTTCAGCCACGCCAGTCCCAATATGGCTTCATCGGTATTACCCCCGGTATCGAGATGATGCTCGAGGATAATATTATCCTGTGTCAGCGTCCCTGTTTTATCTGTACACAGGATATCCATTGCACCAAAGTTTTGTATTGCATTCAGCCGTTTAACGATAACTTTTCGCCGTGACATTGCAATTGCACCTTTTGCCAGGTTCGAACTGACAATCATCGGCAGCATTTCCGGGGTTAATCCGACAGCAACAGCAAGCGCAAAGAGTGTGGCATCAAACCAGTCACCTTTGGTAAACCCGTTAATCAGCAGGACAACCGGCACCATCACTAACATAAAGCGGATCAGCAGGATACTGACACTATTCACCCCGCGATCGAATGACGTCTGTGAGCGTGTGCCGACGATAGATTTCGCCAGTGAGCCAAAGTAAGTTTTGTCACCGGTTGCCACCACAACACCCAGTGCGGTGCCGCTGGCCACATTGGTGCCCATCAGGCAGATATTGCCCGATTCCGTCAGTGACTGACCATTTTCCGTTATCGTTGCGGCGTCTTTCTGATGGATATCGCCCTGAGTATCATATTTTTCCACCGGAACTGATTCTCCGGTCAGAATGGCCTGGCTGATAAAAAGATCGCGGGAACGAAGCAGCCGCAAGTCCGCCGGTATCATATCTCCGGCACTCAAAACCACAATATCTCCCGGAACCAGGCATTTCACCGGCAGCTCAGTCCGGACAGATCGTCCTTTTTTACGCCGGAGTACGGTGGCAGTGGTTTTTACCAGCGACTTCAGGGCTTCTGCCGCTTTGTTGGTCCGGTATTCCTGCCAGAAGCGCAGTACCACACTCAGAAAAACCATCGTTCCGATGATCAGTACACCGGTGAGGTCCGTCTCTTCGCCTTGTTGCAGGGGGATCAGGTAGTCCGTCATAAAGCTGATAACAGCGAGCGCCAGCAGCACATAAATAAACGGATTATGAAACGCGGAAATAAACTGAATAAATGCGGACAGTGCTTTGTCATGTGCCACTACGTTTTCCTGATGTTCTATCAGGCGGTCAAGGGCATCAATTTCATCCAGCCCCAGCATATCAGAATGTAATTCTGCTAATGTTTCGTCTGGTGTTTTTGCGGCATAGACCGCCGCAGGGAAAGTATTATTATCGCGCACAGCCGGTGTGACGGTGCGGTTAACGTTGACAGTCATGGTACGATTCCTTTTATTTCCTCAGATAAACTGAGTCATTTATTTTTCACCGGACTGCCTGATTTAACAGTTAATTTAAATAACTGTCATGATAACGGACAGTCCGGGAAGTGGTATATTTCCGGGCCCGGGTGGTATGTCCATATATTCCTTATCAGCAAAAGGTAGCCTGTACGCTTATTCATAAATGAATACGTACTGTGGATTTTTTAATAAAAAGCCATGCCTCTTCCGTTCTGAATAAACGGAATAACAGGATACGGTGTGCAAGCACGGCAATTTAAATTGAATTAACCGAAAAAACAATCAGTTAGGAGGGGGTAACGCCAGCATATAGAGATTCATGATAAATCCGTCCTTTCGGGCTTATCCTGTAAAAGATAAGTGAAATTAAATAAGGAAGTACCATTTACGAAGAGAGGTACTGCCGCAGTATTACTGCCGGCAGTCAAAGGAAAACAGTCTTACCGGCAGGTTCAATATATTTTGATAAATAATCTATGACTGTCCAATGATGTGTTCTCCGCAAGAAATAAACACATGGAGTATATTCCGGTAAAATCACAAAGTAAAATTATAAATCCATCAGATATAAAATGGTGTCTCTGACTGTCATCAGTGCGGATCCCAGATCATCGTATGGCAGTGTGCTGACAGCCACACGGATAGCTTGCGGGATATCGCGGGTCACGGCATAAGATTCCGCCGGGCTGACGACAATATTGGCTGCTCTCAGGCGGCTGATAACCGCATCACAGCGCACATTTTCCGGTAACGGGATCCACAAAAAATACCCGGCCGGATGTGCAATGTGAGGTAAATCAGCAAAAATCCGGCTGACAATTTTTTGCCGGGCTTTGGCATCACGGCGCTTTTTCCGCTCCAGTTTTTCGACTTCGCCCTGCTCCAGCCATTCACGGACAATACCGGTCATCAGTGCCGGCGTGTTCCAGGTGGTGATGCGGATGATTTTTTCCAGCTCAGCAACATATCCCGGAGGCGCAACCACCAACCCGATCCGCAGGCCGGTGGCGATGTTCTTGGAAAATCCGGTGACATAAAATGTGATATCCGGTGCCAGTTCTGCCAGCGGCGCCGGTGCCGGTTTCTGCAGAAAAGCGTAGGAGCCGTCTTCTATCAGAAAAAAACGGTTTTCCCGGGCAAGGCTTATCAGCTTCCTGCGGGATGTCAGATCCATTACCCAGCCGAGCGGATTATGCAGTGTCGGCATGGTGAAATAGCCGCGGATTTTCCGCTGACAGCACAATTGTGCCAACGCCGCCAAATCCGGGCCTTCCGGGGTAACCGGTACCGGAATCAATTCGATATGACAGGTTTGTGCCAGTGCTTTAAAGCCGGGATACGTCAGTGCATCCGCTGCAATCACATCACCGGGACTGAACATACTCAGAACAACAGAGGCCAGCCCGTGCTGGGCACCACTGACCATGACGACCGTGTCCGGGTCAACGGCAGAAAATCCGCGCAACTTCAGGTGATCAGCAACAATAACCCTCTCCTGATGCCGCCCGGCGTGAGGCAGATAATGCAGCAGACTTTCCAGATCGCCGCTCATGGATAACCGGCGCAGGGTGCCGCGTAGTAATGTGGTCTGTTCCGTGACTTCCGGGTAGATAAAGTTAAGGTCATACATTGCCGGAGTGACATCACATTCAATACCAGTAACCGGTAATAAGCTGATATCCCTGACAAATGTTCCCCGCCCGGTTTCACCACTGACAAGCCCCTGTTTGATCAGCTCTTGATATACCCGTGACGCTGTCACTAATGATAACCCTTCCTGTGCAGCAAAAGCACGATGAGTTGGCAGTTGTGTTCCGGCTGCCAGCTCACCGCTGCGGATACGGGCAGCAAGGGTATCGACGTATTGTTTATAACGCGGTGTTGCCATACCGAATGTATCCATGACAATTTTTTGATTGTCATTATTATCCGCATTACTCTCCGTGATAACAAGACGTCATTAACGGGGTATAGGATGGATAATGCAATGACAACGGTTTCCCGCTCAACACGCGGCTGGATCAGCGGGTTTATCGGCGTGCTGATTTTCAGTGGCTCCCTGCCCGCCACCAAAGCAGGTATTACCGGGTTTTCTCCGGATTTTCTGACAACCGCCCGCGCGGCGATTGCCGGTATTGCCGCTCTGCTCATTCTGGTTATTCTGCGCCAGCGTTTGCCTGCCGCGAAGTACCTGCTGTCGCTGATTATTGTTGCGGCGGGAGTCGTCGCCGGGTTTCCGTTACTGACAGCCCTGGCTCTTCAGCATGTCAGTTCGGCACACTCGATTGTGTATCTGGGGTTATTACCACTGGCGACAGCACTGTTTGGAGTGCTGCGCAGCAATGAACGTCCGCGTCCCGCGTTCTGGTTTTTTTCTGTCTTCGGCAGCCTGTTCGTGATGGGATTTGCATTGTTTCAGGGCGGTGAAAGCACACTGACCGGTGATTTGTATATGGTTGCAGCCGTGTTGCTGTGCGGATTGGGTTATGCGGAAGGTGCCCGCCTTTCCGGGCCTCTCGGCAGTTGGCAGGTGATCTGCTGGGCGCTGGTTCTTTCTTTGCCGCTGATGCTGATTCTGAGCATTGTTTTTCTGCCGGTGACATTCAGCGGAATACCGGTACAAGCCTGGGGCGGGCTGATTTACGTTTCCTTGTTCAGTATGTTGATCGGGTTTTTCTTCTGGTACCGGGGACTGGCAGAAGGCGGTATTACCGGCGTCAGTCAGTTACAGCTGTTACAACCGTTTTTTGGGCTGGTGCTTTCTGCGTGGTTACTGGATGAAACTGTCAGTTCAGTGATGATAGCATCAACCTGTGGTGTGATCGCTTGTGTTGCCGGTTCAAAACGGTTTTCCCGGTGAGAGAAAATAGTGTTGTGCCCGGTATTTTCCGGGCTGATTATTTTCGCGATACAATTATACCGGCGACAACCAGATACAGCGCAATAACCAGCGGTAAAAACAGTATCGAATCACTGTAAACTGCCGCTGTCATTGCCGCACCAATTGCCAGAGAAATACCTGAAATGCCGTCGAGTACGGCAATTTTACGGGGCGAATCCGCCGATGTGATCAGTGTGTCGGTGCCCGCCCCGTAAAACATTTCCAGCAGTGTGACGCCCAGTACAATCAGTAACAGACCGGGAAGTTCTGCAATACCGGAGAACCACGGAACAAAAAGAAGAATACATAGCCCTGTCGTAATCATCAGTGCGGTAATAATGCCCCATTTTTCAGTGAAGTAACGGTATACAGGAAGTTGGCCGACAATAATCATCAATGTGTTAAACAACAAAACCGGACCTATCAGATAGTCATCCCCGGCCCGGATCAATTCCAGCGGTACAATCACCTCAAAACTGTAATACAGCATGGCAAAAATAATGCTGACTACAGAGATCAGCATGGTATCTCTGCCGGTAAGATCAGAAAAATGCAGGTAATAAAAGCGGTTTTCTGCTTTACCGGGGCAAGAACGCAGTTTTACTGAAAAGAGAATACCCGCCATGAAAATCCCGGTCAGAATAAATAATGCATATGGAAAAGGCAGTGAAAAAAAGACACACAGCGTAATCAGCACCGGTGCAACCGCCGCGCCGGTATTATTCAGTGTCATTCGCACTGAAAAGCTTTCGCTGATATTTTCTGAGGTGGCTTTAATATAGTATTTTGCTGCCACAGAAAATACGGAGGTGGCAAGACCGTTTGCCAGCATCACCATAGTACACAGGTAAAATGTTTGTCCGATAAACAAAAATGACAGTGACAGCAATTTAAGCAACAGTGAAAAAACAAGAGTTTTTTTGCTGTTAAACCGGCTTATCAGCGGAATAATAAAAAAATAGGCCAATGAGAATGACCAGAATTTAATCGTGCCGAGATACAGGATTTCTTTTTCACTGAGTGTTTTCCCGGCAAAATAGAGTAATGCCAGCGGCATCAGTAACCCGGAGCCCAGTGCATTAAAGAAAAAGCAGATATTAATCGCCCTGCTTTTCTGCTCAAAAACAGCCCGGTAAATCTGCATCAGCGGAGATTCCAGCGCCGGCAGATGGTTGTGAAAATATCACTCCCGGTTTCTGTCAGTATGGCATGCTGCCTGACAATATCCGCAGTATTACGGAGTTTTTCCAGATTACTGCTCAGCCGGTCATAATATTCCGGATCCGGTATATCGTTGCTGTTACGGATAATTTCAGAAAATACATAGCAGATGCGGGATAACACAAATAAGGCATGAAAAATACCGATCATCGGCCGGTCATCATCACGCAGTGGCGCAGCAAAGACCTCATCCGCCGGGTTAAGTACCAGCGGATCACCGGCATTGAGGATATTCAGTGCAGTATGACCGCATTCATGCGCCAGAATATCAATATAATACGCGACCGAATGCGATGGATGCACATAGGCAAACATCATTCCCCACATATAGAAGTTAGTACCGGAACGCATAAAGCGAGAGCCGTCTGCCGTTTCCTGAGTCAGGTATATCTGATGGATAAACCGGTCAATTTCATTGCCGGTTTCCGGCGCACAGCGACGAATAACGGATAACGCCTGTGTTATTTTCTCCGTTTCCGCTGCTGCCAGTACCGGATCATCACAATAGCCGAAACCAAGTTGTTTATCGTCGCGGATAATTTTAAGAATCATTTGTTTTGCAGGAGAATGATCGGCGGATGTCAGCGGCGAAATTGTCAGTGGTAACGGCGTTCTCTTTCGCATCAGCTGATTGAGGTAAGTGACCGCATCTGCATGTTCATCATCTTCCGCATATTTTCCGGCAATATAATGAATGGCACAATTTTGCCACGACAACGGAACCCCGGTGTTTATTTCTGGCAAGCAATAATAAGATAATAAATAATTAAGTGATTCATAGATTTCTCCAGAGAAATACTGATAAGCTTGCTGATGTTTATAATCAGGAAAAGTCAGATTTATCATATAACAGCTTCCGGGCAGACAGATAAACCATGTCCGGATTGACAGACATGGTTTATCAATTAGTTAACGGGTTTATTATTTACTGAACGACCATCCTGATAATGGTGATTTTATTTTCAGTAGTTTGCTTTTATCTAATTTTTTCATTATTTCATTTCCTTATTAATAACAGGTTACAGGAATGGATGTACTGTACACTCAGATTGCATTTAAACCCTAAAATAAAAATAGCGATAAAAAAACACTTTTTTTAGCCTGTGTTATTTTTCTGAATCAATATCACGAAAATAAGCAGAAATAATAATCAAATAAATAATTGCCATAATATTAGACTATAAAAAACCACGCGGTGTCTTCACCGCGTGGTTCTATCAATACCGAAATTATCCCGCTATTCAGATCAATGACAAAAATGTTTGTTTAAAATCATCGATATCATGCTGTGTGGTTGCCCACGAGGTGCACAGACGCAGACAGGATTTTTCCGGTTCCTGCAACAGGGTTTCATGGAAAACAAACCGCTTTTTCAGTTTTTCCGCCAGTGCGGAAGGCAGAATAACAAAGACCTGGTTGGATTCCGGCGGTGCCAGGAAGGTAAAACCCTGCTCCGTAAAGAACGCCGCCAGTTGTCCGGCCATGCTGTTGAGATGTTTGCCTAATGAGAAATAGAGATCGCCGGTAAACAACGCCAGGAACTGCGCACCCAGCAGCCAGCCTTTTGCCTGAAGTGCGCCCTTCTGTTTGATGCTGAACCGGAAATCATCTTTCAGCGCCGGATTATTGATCACCAGAGCTTCCGCCGCGATCGCACCGATTTTGGTACCGCCGATATAGAATGCATCTGTCAGTGCCGCGATATCTTCAATTGTCAGATCACTTTGTGCGGACATTAATCCGGATGCCAGACGGGCACCGTCAAGATAGAGCCATAACCCGTGCTCATCACAGAAACGGCGCAGTGCCTGTAATTCTGCCTTGCGGTAAACCGTGCCGATCTCAGTGGAATTGGTGATATAGACCAGTTTCGGTTGTACCCAGTGCTCATCATTATGTTCGGCAATGACCGGTTTAAGATGATCGGGTGTCAGTTTGCCATCCGGGGAAAATACGGTGATGACTTTGTGTCCGGTCGCTTCAATTGCCCCGGTTTCATGGGTGGCAATATGACCGGTACTGACGGAGATCACCGCCTGGTGCGGACGTAAGAAATGGGAAATCGCCGTCAGGTTGGTGATAGTACCGCCGTTAAAGAAGTGGATATCAGCCTGCGGCTGACCAATCCGCTGTTTAATCAGCGCTGCGGCATCACCGCATAACGTATCCGTGCCGTAACCGTCGTGGCGGTGGCCTGCTGTGTCAGTAATGGCTTTTAAAACAGCCGGATGTGCAACTTCATTATAGTCATTCTGAAAACGGTACATATGCTCCTCCGATAGTGTGCAGTAATACTATGCTGATACTTACCGGCGCACAATGGTACGAACCGCAGTTCAGTCCGGTTTTACCAGCCCGATCACACCTTCACTGAGCGTAATTTTTCCCTGTGTTTTCAGGCGCAGCAGAACTTTATCGGTATGACGCCGGGAAGTACCGAGAATGCTGGCCAGCATGTCGCGGGGAAGATGGATCTGATGGCCGCTGATTTGTGTCAGCATATAGAGCAGATTGTTTTCGATGGAATCAACCGCATTCATCAGCCGCTGTTCACCGTTGATAAGGCAGCGTTTTGCCAGCTGGCGGTTAAGCAGCAGAGACAGGCGGTGATCCTGTGACAGCCAGGACAGAAATGTTGCCGCCGGCATCCGCAGTACACAGCAGTCTGACAGCGCAATCACATCATAACGGTATGACTGCCGGCAAATCGCCTCCATCTCTCCGAGGAATTCACCCCGGTAACAGAATGTCAGTCCGACCTGTTTACCATTCTCCGCCTGCTTATTAACAATAAACTCGCCGTCCAGAATGATATAGACCGCCTGAGCCGGGTCGCCCTGGCAAATCAGATTCTGTCCGTTATAAATATGCAGTGTGGTTACACTGTTTCTGACAACATCCGGCGCATCACGGAGCAGGCCGTCTGCCTCCGGCAGCAGCTCTTCTTCGCTGAATTTCAGCCATAATTCACGAAACGGGGTTGTATTTTGCATGTGGCGGTATCTGTCAGGACGGGATAATCAGTAGGTAAACGTTAGCATGGTTAACAACAGGTTTGAACCGGCAAATGCCTGTTTTGACGGGCTGCGGATTATCGGCAGCCCGTCTGTCAGATTAATTCAGCTCGTAGCCGTTCAGATACTGCTGCTGTTTCGTGGTCAGATTATCAAGTGAAACGCCCATATCCTGTAATTTCAGTGCCGCCACGTCACGGTCAATTTCATCACTGACATCATAGACTTTCGCTTCCAGATCATGGCTGAGCAGATACTCGGCGCTGAGTGCCTGGAGGGCAAAACTCATGTCCATAATTTCTGCCGGATGCCCGTCCGCACAGGCAATATTAACCAGTGCACCACGGCCCAGCAGATAAAGCGTGCGGCCATTTTTCAGGGTATAACCTTCGATATTCTCACGGGCAATTGTGACGTTGTCACTTAGCTGCTGAAGATCGGTCAGATTGATTTCATCCTCAAAATGCCCGGTATTACTGATAATGGCACCCTCTTTCATCAGACTGAAATGTCCGGATGTCAGCACGTCACAGCAACCGGTGGCGGTGATAAAGATATCACCCAGCGGTGCTGCAGCAGACATGGTCATGACCGCAAAGCCGTCCATTTTCGCTTCCAGGGCTTTTATCGGATCCACTTCCGTGACAATCACTTCCGCACCCAATCCTTTCGCCCGCATGGCACAGCCTTTGCCGCACCAGCCGTAACCGGCGACGACCACGGTTTTCCCGGCAATAACCAGGTTGGTGGTACGCATAATGCCGTCAAAGGTGGATTGTCCGGTGCCGTAGCGGTTATCAAACAGATGTTTGGATTGCGCGCCGTTAATTGATAAAACAGGAAAATTCAGTGCGCCGCTTTTTTCACGGGCAACTGCGCGCAGAACACCGGTGGTGGTCTCTTCACAGGCACCAATAGTATGTTTTGCATATTCCGGATACAAACTGTGCAGTTCATGCACCAGATCCCCGCCGTCATCAATAACAATGTGCGGTTCACAGGCCAGCGTCTGTTTTACAAAGTTGCGGTAGGCTTCCGCATCCGCGCCGTGAATGGCAAATGTATGGATGCCGCTGACAACCAGTGCCGCTACAATATCGTCTTTGGTGGACATCGGGTTGCTGCCGGTGACGGACACTTCCGCCCCGCCTGCGGCCAGAACCCGTGCCAGATAGGCGGTTTTGGCTTCCAGGTGAATAGAGAGCGCAATGCGTTTTCCGGCAAACGGCTGTTCTTGTGTGAAACGCTGTTCCAGTGCGCGCAGCAGCGGCATATGGGCACGAACCCAGGCGATTTTTTGCTCACCCTGTGGTGCAGATGAGAGATCTTTATAAATACTGGTAACCATGGCAACTCCTGCATACGTCTTTTATCACGGGATGAGCCACAGTAACCGGAGGTTGCGGAGGTCTCCAGGGCATTTGCCCTGAATCAGAAAAAAAAGACAGCCGGGTGAAAGCTTTGTTCAGCGGCGTGCCTGCACCATAGCAATCAGGCCACAAACATCTTGCGGAACATTGTCCGTTTTCAGGATCGCCTCCGGCGTCATCCACTGAAAGTCAGGATGTGGTACGGCGGTTTCATCTATTGGATGACACCAGTACACCATATCAATATGCCAGTGATCGCCGGTTTTCTTGTCCGGGATAAATTCTTTCAGGATCGCCATCGGCAATGGCAACACACCAGCCTCCGGCAGTGGTGTGATAAATTGTTGCGCCTGCGTATCCCAGCTGATAATCCGGCATTCCAGCCCGGTTTCTTCGTGAATTTCACGCAGTACGGCATCCTGCGGTTCTTCATTTTCTTCAATATGCCCGCCGGGCGGCAGCCAGATGCCGAGCTTCGGATGGCGATGGAGCAGAAAACGCCCCTGGCTGTCACTGATCAGGCCGGAGGCAGTAAAATGTTTGATAACAGATGTCATTATTTTTTCTCAGGTTATTCAGGTGATCATCGTCAGAACTACCGGCAGAGTCAGTATCGCCACCATGGTCTGAAACGTGATAATCCCGGCCATCAGCTGGCTGTCACCGCCAAGCTGACGCGATAAAATATAGGCGGTCGGCGCGGTCGGAATGGCAAAAAAGATCACAAACAGTTGATATTCCAGTTGTGTTAACCCCATCACAGTCGCTACCGCAATCGCCAGTAATGGCATAACACACAGGCGGACAAGGCTGTTAAGGCTGATTTTCAGTGCGGAATAGCGGATGGTCGCCACTTGTAATGCCGCCCCGACACACAGCAGCCCCAGCGGCAGACTGGCACCGGTCAGCAGCCCGGCAAACTGGTCGGTGTTATACGGCAGCCCCGTACCGGTGACATTCAGAAACATCCCGATAATACAGGAGATAATCAGCGGGTTTGTCAGGATAGGCAGCAACAGGCGGCGCAGCGATAACTGCTGAAATTCAGATAACGCAACCACGGAAATGATATTACACAGCGGAACCAGTACCGCGAGGATCACCGCAGCCACTGCCACACCGGACGGGCCATAAAAATCATTGACGATGGATAACCCGAGATAGGTATTAAAGCGGATCGCCCCCTGCAGCAGTACGCCGAATTCTGCCGTTGGTATTCCGCGCAGACGCTTTACCACCGCAAATGCGGCGGTGGCCAGCCCGAGCATAATCACCAGTGCCGCAGCCAGTTTCGGCAGTTGCGGGTTATCCAGCGGAGCAACGGCGAGGCTGTTGACCAGCAGCGCCGGAAATAAGATATAGTAATTCAGCTTTTCCGCACCGTTCCAGAATCCGGCATCGAAAACCGGCCGCCGCTTCAGAATGCAGCCGAGCAGAATCAGCGCAAACAGCGGCCATAATGTCATCAGAATTGCGAACATCAGCGGAAATCCGGCAGGAAAAGTATTCCCGCATCATAACAGGAACAACAGGTTACGCGAGCAGCAGTGCCGGTTTTGTATCGCTGATCGCGTTTTTACATTTTATCTGCCGCAGCGCATAAAACGCACTACGCTTTGCCGGGGTTATATGTTAGTCCGCAGCGATATCATTATCCGTTAAGCTGTGAGAAACCGGGTGACAGTGTCACGCTTGCAGGCGGCGAACTATCACCACCAATACGCCGCAGCAGGCGGGTTGCGGCACTGCGGCCGATATCCCGCGACGGCTGGGTGATAAAGGCCACCGGGATGTCATACAGTGCTTCACTGCCGATATCATCAAACCCCACGAGGGCGATTTCCTGGGTGAAATAACTTTCGTTATCTCCCTGTCTGACCGTGTTACCGGTACTCAGGGCGGCAAAATACGCGCCCAGCGCCGTGCCGGTGTTGTGGCAGACAATCGCACTGACTTTGGGATACTGATACATAAATTCAGATACCCGGCGGATGATATTCTGCTGCTTGTTATCCGTTTCCACTATCCATTCGGTGCGGAACGGTAACCCGAACTGCACCAGTGTCGAGCAGTAACCACCGACCCGTTCAGCGCGGGTGAGAGAGTCACTTTCCCCGCCGAAATAGGCAATTTGGCGGTGACCGTTTTTGATCAGGTATTCCGTTGCCATTCTGGCGGCAGAGGCATTGTCCGGGCGGACAACATCAATACCGGAGAACTCACTGGCCCGGGCCGCGCACACCATCGGGATCTGATAATGATTTACCCGCTCAACCACGTCATTGGTGAGAAATTTTCCGCCGCCGACAATCACACCGTCCACGCCGTAGCGGATCAGGCTGTCCAGCGAGCGGGCAAATCCGGCGGCGGAATTGCCGCACTGGGTCAGAAAGACCTGTTTGCCCTGTGTTTCCGCATATTCACTGACACCGGCGGCGACTTCCGCATAAAACGGTTCGGTAATATCTTTGACAATCAGGCCAATCACATTGGAGATATTATCCCGCAATGTGGCAGCCTGCTGATTACGGACATACCCCAGTTCTTCAATTGCCGCGTTGACTTTATCCGCGGTTTTCCGCGAGATCCGCCCTTTTCCGCTGAGTACCAGTGATACCGTGGTCACGGATACCCCTGCCTGCTGCGCCACATCAACTATCGTGACTTTTCTGAGATTCATAACGCCGGATACTTCCTTATGCTCAGGATACTGCACGGGATTTTACACAAAATCCGATAAAACGTTTTATCTATTTCTGAAATATGGTTACTGCGTCATGTTTATTTTTTGTGATCGGGCAACTATTATAATTTGGTAAAACGTTTTATCTTATTTTACCTTCACAACACCACACTGACATTTACAGGATACCGTATGAGTAGCCAACCAAAACAAAAAGTCACGCTCTGGGAGTTTTTCCAGGGACTGGGCAAAACCTTTATGCTGCCTGTCGCGCTGCTCTCGTTCTGCGGGATCATCCTCGGCATCGGCAGTTCCCTCAGCAGCCGCGATGTACTGACACTGCTGCCGTTTCTGGATCATACCGCTTTCCAGTTACTGTTCACCTGGATGAGCAAAATCGGCTCATTTGCCTTCAGTTTTCTGCCGGTCATGTTTGCTATCGCCATTCCGCTGGGGCTGGCGCGTGAAAACAAAGGCGTGGCTGCATTTGCCGGGTTTGTCGGCTTTGCGGTGTTTAACCTCGCCACTAACTTCTACCTCACTGCCGCCGATATTTTACCGACCACGGACCCGGCGATTCTGAAGGCTCATAACATCCGTGATGTGCTGGGAATTCAGTCTATCGACAGCGGGATCCTCGGTGCGGTTATCGTCGGTATTATTGTGTATATGCTGCATGAACGCTTCAATACCATCCGTCTGCCGGATGCCCTGGCGTTCTTCGGCGGTACCCGTTTTGTACCGATTATCACGACTCTGGTACTTGGCCTGTGCGGCCTGCTGGTTCCGCTGATCTGGCCGTGGTTTGCTATGGGTATCAACGGATTAGGTAAGCTGATTCAGAGCGCCGGTGCTTTCGGACCGATGATTTTCGGCTCCGGTGAACGGCTGTTACTGCCGTTTGGTCTGCACCACATCCTGGTGGCGCTGATCCGTTTTACTGAAGCGGGCGGTACCATGGAAGTGTGCGGTAATACCGTTAACGGCGCACTGACCATTTTCCAGGCACAACTTTCCTGCCCGGAAACGCAGGGTTTTTCAGCCAGCGCTACTCAGTTCCTGTCTCAGGGTAAAATGCCGGCGTTTCTCGGCGGCCTGCCGGGGGCTGCATTAGCGATGTATCACTGTGCTCACCCTGAAAATCGTCATAAAATTAAGGGATTACTGATTTCCGGGGTGGTCGCCTGTGTTATCGGCGGCACAACAGAACCGCTGGAATTCCTGTTCCTGTTTGTCGCACCGTTCCTGTATCTGATCCACGCAATTCTGACCGGGCTGGGCTTTACCGTGATGGCGATTACCGGTGTCACTATCGGTAACACCGATGGTAACCTGATTGACTTTGTGGTCTTCGGGATCCTCCACGGCATCCAGACCAAGTGGTATATGGTGCCGGTGGTGGCCTTTATCTGGTTCGCTTCTTACTATGCGATTTTCCGTTTCGCCATTACCCGCTTCAATATCAAAACGCCGGGCCGCGATACAGACACCAAAGAAAGCGCACCGGCAACCGGCAGTTCAGCAGGGAAATCCGGCTATGATGTTCCGGCTATTCTGGCGGCGCTGGGCGGTAAAGAAAACATTATTTCACTGGATAACTGTATCACCCGTCTGCGGATGTCCGTGCAGGACATGAGCAAAGTGGATGACGCGCAGCTCAAAGCATTGCGGGCGATCGGGGTTGTCCATCTGAATGAACATAACTTACAGGTGGTTATCGGCCCGCAGGTTCAGTCTGTCAAAGATGAACTGGAAAAGCTGATGAAATCCGTGCCTGATTCCGCTCAGCCGGAACCTCAAAACGCCTGATAACCCACACCGCACTGCCTGACAGTGCGGTTTTTCTTTCCGGAGAAACTATGTCCTCTCTTTTTTCTGTCCCTGTTGACCGCCACGGCACTTACTGTACGCAATGGGATTATGTGCAGGATCGCTTTAGTCAGGCGGATTTACTGCCTTTTACTATCTCAGATATGGATTTCGTCACCGCGCCGGTGATCCTGAAAGCGATTTCAGAGCGCACCGCACACGGCGTGTTCGGCTACAGCCGCTGGCAGCACCACGATTTTCTCAGCGCTGTTGCACACTGGTTTTCATCCCGTTTTCAGGCGCAGATTGATACTCAGGCGCTGGTGTACGGGCCGTCGGTAATTTACATGGTCAGTCAGATGATCCGCCTGTGGTCACAGCCCGGTGACGGTGTGGTGGTGCATACCCCGGCGTATGACGCATTTTATAAAACGATCACCGGCAATCAGCGCACCGTCGTTCCCTGCCCGCTGCAAAAAACAACAGACGGCTGGTGGTGCGATATGGATGCGCTGGGATCCCTGCTTGCGAAACCGGAGACGCGGATTCTGCTGCTGTGCAGTCCGCATAATCCGACCGGGAAAGTCTGGACCCGCGAAGAACTGACCACCATGGCAGAATTGTGCGAGCGGCATAATGTGCGGGTGATCAGTGATGAAATTCATATGGATCTGTGCCGTGCGCCGCATCAGCACACACCGTGGTCTGAAACCGGGCGCGGGGAATGGGCGTTATTCACCTCAGCATCCAAATCCTTCAATATCCCGGCACTGACCGGCGCTTACGGGCTGATTTCAGATACCGCCTCCCGTGAAGCCTATTTTCATCAGCTGAAAGCCTGTGACGGGCTCTCTTCCCCCGCCGTGCTGGCGGTTATCGCCCATATCGCGGCCTACCGGGAAGGTGCGCCGTGGCTGGATGAACTGCGTGATTATCTCTTTGCTAATCTGGACTATATAAAACAGCGGCTGGATGCGGAACTTCCGCAGCTGAACTGGCAGGTACCGGAATCCACCTATCTGGCGTGGATAGATCTGAATCCGCTGAATATTGACGATAATGCCCTGCAACATGATCTTATCACACGGGAAAAAGTGGCGATCATGCCGGGATATACCTACGGAGAGGAAGGTCGCGGATTTTTGCGTCTCAATGCCGGATGCCCGCGTGATAAACTCGCCGCAGGCATGGATAAATTAATTCACGCGCTGAAATCACGCTGATTTTTCACGACCCGGGCGCATTATGCGCCCCGGTTATTCGTGTTTGCCGACCTTATTGCGCAAGGCGCGGCGTAAATAGGAAAACGGTAAGCTGGGACACGACTTATCTGCGGGTCTGCCGGTGTTCACCGCTTCCTGTTTTTCATCCTGAACCGGTTTTTCCGGCGGGATCTTCCCGGAGGTGGTGTTTTCCGCCATATTATTCCCCTTCTTTGCTGAGTGCGTCGTTAACTGCTTCTATTTTCCGGACGGCATCATTAAGAATATCCGCGATCTGCCCGAGCTTGGTTTCGTCAAGTTCACTGGTGACCAGTTTATGGCGCAACAGTGCCCGTAAATTCCCCAGCGCCTGTTCGATTTCATCGGATAACAGTGAACCGCGGCGGAAAGATTTGGTTTCCTGCAGGCGTTGTGCAATCTGTTCCAGAACATCGGTGTTCTCTTCCAGATGCATTTTACCTTCCGGTGTCAGGCTGTAACTTTTACGGCCGTTACCGGTGTTTTCCGCGACAATCAGCTGCTGATCTTCAAGCAGGGTCAGTGTCGGGTAAATCACGCCCGGACTCGGTGTATAGAGGCCGGAAGTCAGCTGACCGATGGATTTGATTAACTCATAACCGTGGCTCGGTTTCTGGTTAAGATTCGCCAGCATCATAATACGCAGGTCACCATGATCAAGCAGACGGCGCAAGCCTTTCCCGCGACCGCGGTGACGACCGTGGCCTTCGTGGTGCTCATGATGATCGCCGTGACAGCCGTGTTCGTGATGTTCGCCGTGTCCATGGTGGTCCCCATGGCAGCAATGACTGCGGTGTTCGCCGTGTCCATGGTGGTCCCCATGGCAGCAATGACTGCGGTGTTCGCCGTGACCATGATGTTCACCGTGACAACAGTGCCCGTCTTGTCCGTGGCGTTCCCCGTGACGGCCGCCATGGCCGCCGCGGCGCTGACGCCCTTCCTGTGAGTCACAGGCACGATGGCGTAATGCATGAAGAAACATAGTAAATTCCTTTTGTGATATAGAGTGAAAATCCGCAAAATCAGTTTTTAGATATATCTGTTTTGCCATCAGGAACGACTATAGCCTCCCGGAATAAAAAGATCAAATTAGATATATCTAAAACAGCACGATTTGTCTTTTAACGGGAATGATTATCACTATCGCAGTATAGCAGGAAGTGACCTGCACTATCAGCAAATGGTGCGAAACACACTGACAGTGCAGGTATAAAGGACGAAAATCAGAAGTCAGGATTAATCAGAACAATTTTTCCGGTTAAATCGCCGGATTCCATCAGCTGGTGGGCTTTTGCCGCATCCGCCAGATTAAAGGTATAGTTGACCAGCGGTTTGACCTTTCCTGCCCGCAACAGCGGCCAGACTTTATGGGCCAGATCACGGGCAATAACCGCTTTCTCTTCCGGTGTCCGGGCGCGCAGTGTTGAGCCGGTATGCAGCAGGCGTTTTACCATCAGCGGCATCAGATTAAGATTCTGCGGATTACCGCGCATCAGGCCAATCTGGATAATCCGCCCGCCTTTGGCTGCAACCTCATAGTTTTTGCTGACATAATCACCACCGATAAGGTCAACAACCATATTCACGCCCTGCCCGCCGGTCAGTTCCGGAATAATCCGGGCAAAATCATCTTCGCGGTAATTAATGACGTGATCAGCACCCAGTTGCCGGGCAAGCTCTGCTTTTTCACTGCTGCCGACGGTGGTGTATACCGTGGCACCAAAGGCTTTCGCCAGCATAATCGCCACGCTGCCGATACCGGAGGTACCACCGTGAATAAGCACACTCTCTTCACTCTGCAGTTTGCCGGTCTGGAAGACGTTCGCCCATACGGTGAAGAAGTTTTCCGGAATGGCTGCCGCTTCGGTGTAACTCAGGTTTTCCAGCGGCAACGCGATGCTGTCATGAACCAGGCAATATTCCGCATATCCCCCGCCTGCAACCAGTGCGCACACTTTATCGCCGATCTGACGGCGTTTGCAGTCCTCCCCGACTGCCACAACGTCGCCCGCGATTTCCAGCCCCGGAATCGGGGAGGCATCCGGCGGCGGCGGATAACTGCCCTGACGCTGAAATACGTCAGGCCGGTTAACACCGGCGGCTGCCACCTTAACCAGCAGGTATTCTCCCTGTACCTTCGGCAACGGCATCTCAATTGCCTGTAATACGTCAGGGCCACCGTGCCGGGTTATATCAATTGCCATCATTGATTCAGGTAATGCATATGACATCATTACTTTTCCTTAAACAGTCCCGGTTTTGTAATACCTGTCGTTTTATGACGAGTCAGGCAAGTTACGGTTTCAGCATAATGCAGCTTATCAAAGATAGCACTGCATGTTTATGACGGTGTATTATATCCGGCCACTGCTTTTTATATTTTTTATCCGGCCGGAATTTTGGTTTTTTCGTTATTTATTTGTGACGGTTTTTAATGTATCACACTACTTTATAACGCGGAAAGAACGCATTATTCATATTTAACCGGCTTATTAACAGGCTGATAAGCAGGAAATTGACCTGCATTCCCCCGCTCTGTTATTTTAAACCGGATTATTGAGAGTTTAATCAAATAATTCACATTATGACATCACGGAAAAAGCATAATATGTCAATATTATGCCCCTGTTTTCAGCCCGGTATGACGATATTTAAACTCAGACTACTTACCACTTTTGGTAGTCTGTGATAAAATTGATTCAAATCAATATTATTTCAAGAGCAAGCCTATGATCCCGGAAAAACGTGTAGTACGTAGAATTCAATCAGGTGGCTGCGCGATCCACTGCCAGGATTGCAGCATCAGCCAGCTTTGTATTCCGTTCACGCTCAATGAGCATGAACTGGATCAGCTCGACAATATTATCGAGCGTAAAAAGCCTATCCAGAAGGGTCAGGCACTGTTTAAAGCCGGAGATGAGCTGAAATCACTGTATGCAATCCGCTCCGGGACCATCAAAAGCTACACCATCACCGAAGAAGGCGATGAGCAGATCACCGGTTTCCATCTTGCCGGTGACCTCGTCGGCTTTGATGCCATTATCAATACCGAGCATCCGAGTTTCGCTCAGGCGCTGGAAACCTCCATGGTTTGTGAAATTCCGTATGAGACCCTGGATGACCTGTCCGGTAAAATGCCGAATCTGCGTCAGCAGATGATGCGCCTGATGAGCGGTGAAATCAAAGGCGATCAGGAAATGATCCTGCTGCTCTCCAAAAAGAATGCCGAAGAGCGTCTGGCGGCCTTTATTTATAACCTGTCCCGCCGTTTTGCGCAGCGCGGTTTTTCCCCGCGGGAATTCCGTCTGACCATGACCCGTGGTGATATCGGTAACTATCTGGGCCTGACGGTCGAGACTATCAGCCGTCTGCTGGGGCGTTTCCAGAAAAGCGGAATGCTGGCGGTAAAAGGCAAATATATCACCATCGAAGATATGGAACAGCTGGCGGCACTGGCTGGTAAAGTACCTGCACTGCCGCAGGATTAATCATTCTCCTCCCGGCAGCATTTTTGCCTGCCGTAAAACGCATCAGACCGGTTAATTTCGGTCTGGTGCGAATATTTCCTACATTACTGCTCCCGTTTGGTTTATCTTTATAGATACGTATCCAGCCCCGCGAGGAGAGATGAATGTCTGAATATCAGAACCTCTTAGTTGCAATAGACCCCAATCAGGATGATCAGCCGGCATTACGGCGTGCGGTATATATCGTGCAACGCAATGGCGGACGCATCAAAGCTTTCTTACCTATCTATGATCTGTCATACGATATGACCACCCTGTTGTCCCCCGAAGAACGGGATGCCATGCGCAAAGGCGTGATTGCTCAGCGTTGCGCGTGGATCAAACAGCAGGCGCGTTATTATCTGGAAGCCGGTATCGATATCGACGTGAAAGTGGTATGGCATAACCGGCCTTATGAGGCGATTATCAGGGAAGTTGTCAGTGGTGGTCATGATCTGCTGCTGAAAATGGCACATCAGAATGATAAATTTGAGTCTCTGATTTTCACCCCGCTGGACTGGCAGCTTCTGCGCAAATGTCCGTGTCCGGTCTGGATGGTTAAGGATAAAGTCTGGCCGGAACAGGGTTCTGTGGTGGTCGGTGTGAATCTGTCCAATGAAGAATCCTACCATGACGCGCTGAATCTCAAACTGGTGTCACTGACACAGGATCTCGCAAAACGGATTGTGAAAGACCCGGCTATCCATCTGGTCAGTGCTTATCCGGTAGCGCCTATCAATATCGCTATCGAATTACCGGATTTTGACCCGAATACTTACAACAACGCACTGCGCGGTCAGCATCTTATCGCCATGAAAGAGCTGCGCCAGCAATTCGCCATCGGCGAGGAGTACACCCACGTTTATGAGGGATTACCGGAGAAAGTGATCCCGGAAGTGTGCGGTGAACTGAATGCCGGGGTGGTGGTGCTGGGTATTATCGGCCGGACCGGTATTTCTGCCGCGTTCCTCGGTAATACCGCAGAGCATGTTATCGACCACCTGAAGTGTGATTTGCTGGCGGTGAAACCGGACGGTTTTGTTTGTCCGATCGATACCAGTGAAGATGATTAATTCTGTCTCCCGCAGAGGCCACGGCATCTGCGGGAATTTTCTTCGCGTTCTGCGATAATCAGAACAACGGCGCACACATCCCGTCACCGAGCACTTTTTTCACGTTCTTCTTATTCGGTTTAAATTCACCGACCACGTTATTATCGGAATAAACCTTAAACTCTGTGGCTTTACTGAGCGCTTCCGTCAGATTGGTCCAGGCCGCAGCACCGGCACGGTTCTTGGTGCTGTCCGGTACAAAATACGCTTCGTCGTCGATCAGAAATTCAATCTGCCCTTCCACTTCATGATCTCCGGCGGAAATAGCAATACTGTGATCGATTGAATTTTCATAATCCTCCGGGTCCGCCCCGACATTACAGGCGACAACAACAGTCACACCGGTGTCATTACTGATCCCGTACTCAATAAACCCCTGACCGAAACCGGATGTCCAGATATTCGGAATGGCTAATGCGGAGGCAGAAAAGAGAAAGAGTGAAACGGCCATTATTTTTTTCATTAATCTGAACCCTCTGAGTGAAAAAAAAGCGGGTAATACATTTACCCGCCTTGTGCATCTTATGCTTTTTTTACCCGGATTACAGTGCGCGCAGAATGGCGTCACAGCTGGCTTTGGCATCGCCAAACAGCATCTGGGTGTTTTCTTTGAAGAACAGCGGGTTCTGAACCCCGGCATAACCGGTATTCATCGAACGTTTAAAGACAATCACGTTCTGCGCTTTCCATACTTCCAGAACCGGCATCCCGGCAATCGGGCTGTTCGGATCTTCCAGTGCCGCAGGGTTAACGGTGTCGTTCGCGCCGATCACCAGTACCACATCAGTGTCTTTGAAATCATCATTGATTTCATCCATTTCCAGTACGATATCGTAAGGCACTTTTGCTTCAGCCAGCAGGACGTTCATGTGTCCCGGCAGACGACCGGCAACCGGATGGATACCAAAACGGACTTCGATGCCCTTATCACGCAGTTTCTGGGTGATATCATGAACCGGATACTGAGCCTGGGCAACCGCCATACCGTAGCCCGGGGTGATGATAACGGAACTTGCCCCTTTGAGCATCTCCGCCACATCTTCCGCACTGATTTCGCGGTGCTCGCCCTGCTCTTCATCACCGGATGATGCAGTGCCGTCAGTACCGAAACCGCCGGCAATCACGCTGATAAAGGAACGGTTCATCGCCTTACACATAATGTAAGACAGGATCGCACCGGAAGAACCGACCAGCGCACCGGTGACAATCAGCAGGTCGTTGCTGAGCATAAAGCCCGCTGCTGCTGCTGCCCATCCGGAATAGGAGTTCAGCATGGAGACCACGACCGGCATGTCCGCACCGCCGATAGAGGCGACGAGGTGCCAGCCGAAGGCCAGTGCAATCACGGTCATCAGGATCAGGGTGAAGACCTGTAAGCCGGTGCTGTCCGTTTTGACAAAGGTCCATAACAGCAGGAAGGACACCACCAGTGCCGCCAGGTTCAGTTTGTGGCGGTTAGGCAGCATCAGCGGTTTGGAGGACAATTTCCCGCATAATTTGCCGTAAGCAACAATAGAACCGGTGAAAGTCACCGCCCCGATAAAGATACCGAGGAACACTTCTGTCAGGTGAATGTTATTCATCACCGCAGAGGTCAGTGCCTGGTCGTGATCCATATAGCTGTTGAAACCGACCAGTACCGCTGCCAGACCCACAAAGCTGTGCAGAACAGCAACCAGCTCCGGCATTTCGGTCATTTCGACTTTACGTGCCAGACGAATACCGATCACCGCACCAATCACCATGGCAACAATAATCCAGCCGATATTAGCAGAATACGGCCCGAAGATGGTGGCAACCAGCGCGATAGCCATACCGGTAATACCCAGCAGGTTACCCCGTTGTGAGGTTTCATGGCGGGATAACCCGGCCAGACTGAAAATAAATAAGATTGCGGCAACAATATATGCCGCTGTAACGACTCCGCCCGACATATTCATTACCCCTTACGAAACATTTTAAGCATACGCTGTGTGACGGTGAATCCGCCGAAAATATTGATACTGGCAATCAGTACCGCAATAAAGGAGAAGAATGTCACCCAGCCGCCGCTGCCGATTTGCAGCAGTGCGCCGACAACGATAATCCCCGAGATTGCGTTGGTCACCGCCATCAGCGGGGTATGCAGTGCATGGCTGACATTCCAGACCACGTAATAGCCGACCACACAGGAGAGTGCGAACACGGTAAAGTGGGATAAGAATTCCGGCGGAGCCACATTCGCCAGCCAGGAGAACAGGATAAATGCCAGTGCCATCAGGCCGTATTTCAGCCACGGTGACATCGGTTTTTCCGGTTTTTTCTCTGCTTTCACAGCGGCCGGTTTTGCCTGTGGCTGAGCGGATACCTGAATCGGTGGTGCAGGCCAGGTGATTTCACCGGCTTTCACTACCGTCAGACCACGGATCACCACATCATCAAAATCGATGTTGATCTGCCCGTCTTTCTCTTTACACATCAGCTTCATCAGGTTCACCAGGTTGGTGCCGTAAAGCTGGGATGACTGGGTGGCAAGGCGTGCTGCCAGGTCGGTGTAACCGATGATTTTGACACCGTTTTCTGTGGTGTGGATTTCACCCGGTACCGTCAGTTCACAGTTACCGCCGTTCTGAGCCGCCAGGTCAACAATTACGCTGCCTGATTTCATCGACTCCACCATTTCTCTGGTGATGAGTTTCGGTGCCGGTTTACCCGGGATCAGCGCGGTAGTGACAATAATATCCACTTCTTTCGCCTGATCGGCAAACAGTGCCATCTCAGCCTTAATAAAGGCCTCCGACATGACTTTCGCGTAACCGTCACCGCTGCCTGCATTTTCTTCGAAATCGAGTTCGAGGAATTCGGCACCCATACTTTTAACCTGATCTTTTACTTCAGGACGGGTATCAAAAGCACGGACAATAGCCCCGAGGCTACCCGCCGCACCGATGGCGGCCAGACCGGCAACACCGGCGCCGATCACCAGCACTTTGGCAGGCGGTACTTTACCGGCGGCGGTGATCTGCCCGGTGAAGAAACGGCCGAAGGCGTTGGCGGCTTCCACAATCGCACGGTAACCGGCGATATTGGCCATCGAACTCAGTGCGTCCAGCGACTGGGCGCGTGAGATACGCGGTACAGAATCCATCGCGAATACGTTGACACCCTGCGCCGCCAGTTTTTCCAGCAGCTGCGGGTTCTGGGCCGGCCAGATAAAACTGACCAGTGAACTGCCCGCCTTCATCAGCGGAATTTCATCATCCTGAGGGGCATTCACTTTAAAAATAAGGTCAGACTGCCAGGCTTCCTGTGTGCTGACAATATCAGCACCGGCTTCGCGGTAAGCGTTGTCATCAAAACTGGCAAGATGACCGGCTCCTGTTTCAACAGCCACATCAAATCCGAGTTTTTTCAGTTGTATTACTGTTGCCGGCGTGGCGGCGACCCGGGTTTCACTGGACTGTCGCTCTTTTGGTACACCAATACGCATAATGTTCCCTTATATAAGCTCAAGTATTTTACGGATGATTGGTCGGACATGTGCGTAAAAAAACAACCAACTGCACAAATTCAGATCAAAAGCACCCTTTTATCCGATATGTCCTAATAAGCTACTGAAAAATGTGATATCGATCCATCTAATTTGTTTGCCGGATGAAATTAAAACGGCATTTATCCGGGAGGAAAAATTTTTTGCCGATAAATGACTATGATTGCATAAATTTATGGTAAAAATAGCTGTATGATTAACAGTCGTTAGATTGCACGATAAATTAAAGCGACAACAAGCACAAATACATGTCATAATTGTGCGGCCAGGATATAAAATTTACAGGTTCAGCACGTTATGAATATTAATTGCGCAAGGCGGAAGGATTTTGTATGAAGCTGAAAACAACGGTCATCGCATCTGCGATGTTTTTTTCATTTACCAGTCTGCTCCCCGCTCAGGCGGCACAGGAATTAACACCGGAACAGGCCGCTCAGTACCAGCCATTTGAGCGGATTGCAGTTACAGGGCGTTTTAATGCTATTTATGAAGCCGCAGCTGCCGTTTCGCGTAAAGCAGACAAAATGGGTGCCGATGCTTTCTATATCCAGAGCCTCGATGATCTGAACAACAATGGCAATATGCGCGTTGTTGCGGATGTTTACCACCGTGATGCACCGCCGGCCGAGAAAAAAGGCTACCGCCAGTTCCGTGGTATTAATGAATTACCTGAGAAAGATGCTATCGGCCTTCAGCCGTTTGATACCGTCACTGTCAGCGGTTTTTTTGCCAACAGCCCTGACCTGAACGATGCTATCGCCAAAGAAGCAGTGAAAAAAGGTGCGGCCTCTTTCTTTATCGTCCGTAATATTTTCACCAACGATGGCGGCAACCAGCTGGTCACTGCCTATGTCTATAAAGCGGATGCACCAAAACGTGTACTGCAGACAGAAGAAGCGCTGATCCCTGCGGATTCAGATGCCGGTCGTGCCGCACTGGCTGCCGGTGGCGAAGCCGCCAAACAGGTTGAAATCCCGGGCGTAGCCTCTTCCACTGATACCGCCGGTAATAATGTCGGCCGTTTCTTTGAAACTCAGTCCTCCCGCAGCGGTCGTTATACCGTCACGCTGCCGGACGGCACCCAGGTTCAGGAACTGAACAAAGCATCAGCCGCTGTTATGGCGCCGTTTGACAGCGTGACCTTCACCGGTTACTACACCACGTCACCGGAAGTCTCTTATCAGGTCGCTAAACGTGCGGCAGCCAAAGGGGCGAAATATTACCATATCACCCGCCAGTGGCAGTCCAGCGGCGGTAACGTGACTATCAGCGCCGACTTATTTAAATAATCACCGCCTGACAGTTCACCGGAAAAAGCGTATCTCAGATACGCTTTTTTTATGGCTTCCCGCTGTGGTATTAACACTTTCACTACATTCTTCTGCTGTCATTCTGATAAACAGTAAATATGCATAATATAATGCAATTAATGCATGATTAAACATTGCATATCCCGCCGCGTATCCGTACAATCAGCGCCAATTTTTGCGTATTCAGTCAGATTGACTGCATGAATCCCCTGCTTACCGCATCAGATTTACCGGGAAGGTCTTTTGGATAAGAAACTCAGTTTAACCGCGCTCACCGCTTTAGTGCTCAGTTCTATGGTCGGTGCCGGTGTGTTTAGTCTCCCGCAGAATATGGCCGAAGTGGCCAGTCCGGCTGCACTTATTATCGGCTGGTCAATTACCGGTGTCGGTATCCTCTTTCTGGCTTTCGCCCTGCTGCTGCTCTCCCGGTTGCGTCCGGATCTCGACGGCGGCATCTTTACCTATGCCAAAGACGGTTTCGGAGAGCTGATTGGTTTTTGCTCCGCCTGGGGATACTGGTTATGTGCGGTGATCGCCAACGTCTCCTATCTGGTGATTGTGTTTGCGGCGTTCAGCTTTTTTACGGATACCCCGGGTAACATTGTTTTCGGTGACGGAAATACCTGGCAGGCGCTGATTGGTGAATCTGTTCTGCTGTGGTTTGTGCATTGTCTGGTGCTGCGCGGGGTACAGACTGCCGCCGGTATCAACAAGCTGGCAACGTTCGCCAAACTGGTGCCGCTCGGCCTGTTTATCGTGCTGGCGGTGATCGCGTTCCGCTGGGATACTTTCCATCTGGATTTCACCGGTGTGGATCTCGGTGTGCCGGTGTGGCAGCAGGTGAAAGATACCATGCTGATCACCCTGTGGGTGTTTATCGGGATTGAAGGTGCCGTTGTGGTTTCCGCCCGTGCCCGCCGCCGTAAAGATGTCGGTCTGGCGACCATGATGGCGGTGATTTCCGCACTGACGATTTATATCCTGGTTACCCTGCTGTCAATGGGGGTGGTTGCCCGTCCTGAACTGGCAGAAATGCGTAATCCGTCGATGGCAACACTGATGGTGAACCTTATTGGCGGCAGCGGCGAGATTATTATCGCAGCAGGTCTGATTATTTCAGTCTGCGGTGCGTATCTGAGCTGGACAATTATGGCTGCCGAAGTGCCGTTTATTGCCGCATTGCATGGCTCTTTCCCGTCACCGTTTAAAAAACAGAATGCGAATAATGCCCCATCCTCCTCTTTATGGATGACTAACGGTGCGGTACAGCTGGCACTGGTGCTGATCTGGCTCAGCGGCAGTAATTATAATACGCTGCTGACCATTGCTTCTGAAATGATTCTGGTGCCTTATTTCCTGGTCGGTGCATTCCTGGTAAAAACCGCCCTGAGAATGAAAAAACCGGCACTGCTCGGTGTTGGCATGATCGCAGCCCTGTATGGCTTATGGCTGATTTATGCATCCGGCATTATCAATCTGATGCTGTCCGTTGTGCTGTATGCACCGGGTATTCTGGTATTTTTGTATGCCCTGAAAAACCGTGAGATAAAAACCACACTGCATTTTATCGAATGGAGCATTATTGCTGCCCTGCTGATAGCAGCAGTTCCCGCACTCTGGTATCTGGTGCGCTGAAAATCTGATAACAGGAGCCGGTCACTGACCGGCTTTTTTATCACCTCCCCCGCATCCCGCCAATTTTCGCTGCTAAACACAAACAGACTTCATTGCTTCCTGCAGAGTACGTGGATAAAAACAAACTGCATGTTGTAACTAAAAAGATAAAGGCACAAAAAAAGGGCAAAAGAAAACGGGCGATGATATGCCCGTTTGTTACTATAATCACCGACACTGGATAAATAAACAGTATACCGTAAAAACGGCACTTTACCCGCTGATTTGTTCCATTGCCTGAATAATCCGTTTATCGGAAACCGGATACGGTGTCCCCAATTGCTGGGCAAACAGACTGATACGCAACTCTTCTATCATCCAGCGCACCGCCTCCGCTTCCGGTCTGCGTTTCTCCACCGGTGACAATTTACCCTGCCACTGCTTCCACAGGTTCTGAACATGCTCGATTTTACTCATGTTCGCCCTGTCGCGGTTAACGTCAGATACCAGTTTTTCGATGCGCCGCTCTATCCCCTGTAAATAGCGCAGGATATCCGGCAGACGCTGCCAGCCGTGCGCCGTCACAAAACCCGGGAAAACCAGACCGCTCATTTGTGCTTTGATGTCAGAGAGGGCAAACGCCATCTGCATATCAATCCGCCCTTTCAGGCGTTTATTAATAGCAAATGTGGTGGTCAGGATTTGCTCCACCAGCTTCGCGATACCGACAACGGTTTCATTCAGCTCAGCCCGGACAAATTCCTGTAACTGCGCGAATTTATCCTCCTGCCAGACCACGCCGCCGTATTGTGCGATCAGCTTGTCGATACCACAGGCGATACAGTCATCAATCAGATCCAGCACTTTGCCGTACGGGTTAAAATACAGTCCCAGCTTGGCTTTGTTCGGTAATTTCTCATGCAGATATTTGATCGGCGACGGAATATTCAGCAACAGCAAACGCCGTGTTCCCGCCTGCATCGCCAGTTGCTGCTCGAATTCCGTTTCAAAAACCTTAATGCCGACACTCTGTTTTTCATCCACCAGCGCCGGATATGCTTTAACCGCATAACCACCGCGTTTTTGCTCATAACAGCCGGGAATGTCGCCGAAACGCCAGATATGGGCACCGCTTTGTTCGATACCGTCATCGACCACATCGGACAGTGTCTGTTGTACCTGCGCTTTCAGGCTCAGTTTCAGCGCTTCCAGATCGTAACCTTCCGCCAGTTTTTTCTGTTTATCCCCCGTGATACGGAAGGTGATCTTCAGATGTGACGGGATCTGATCCAACTGCCAGGATTCACGATCAACGGTAACACCGGTCATACGGCGCAGTTCCCGCTCCAGCGCATCCAGCAGCGCGCCCTGCGGCTCAGGCACCCGCTCCATAAATGCGCCCGCATAGTTTGGTGCAGGCACAAAATTACGGCGTACCGGTTTCGGCAACGATTTGATAAGTGCGATAACCAGTTCTTCACGCAGTCCCGGGATCTGCCAGTCAAACCCTTCCGGACTGACCTGATTCAGTACCGGCAGCGGAATATGTACGGTCACGCCATCCGCTTCCGTTCCGGGCTCAAACTGATAACTCAGGCGGAATTTCAGATCCCCCTGATACCAGTAGTTCGGATAATCCTGTGCCGTCACCTGATTAGCATCAGAGCGAATCAGCATGTTTTTCTCATAATTGAGAAAATCCGGTTTTTGTAACCGTTCCCGTTTCCACCAGTTATCAAAGTGCCGTGATGAGATAATATCCGGCGGCAGACGGGTATCGTAGAAACTGAACAGCGTTTCGTCATCCACCAGGATATCGCGGCGCCGGGATTTATGTTCCAGCTCTTCCACTTCGTTGCGCAGTTTCTGGTTTTCCCGGAAGAACGCATGACGGGTCAGCCAGTCACCTTCCACCAGCGCATGACGGATAAAGAGTTCACGACACAATGCGGGGTCGATATTACCGTAATTCACCGGACGTCCCGCCACAACCGGCAGCCCGTAGAGCGTGACTTTTTCCGTTGCCATCACCGCACCCTGTGATTTTTCCCAGTGCGGCTCGCTATAGTGATATTTCACCAGATGCGGTGCCAGCGGCTCTATCCAGTCCGGTTCGATTTTAGCGGCAATACGCCCCCATAACCGGCTGGTTTCCACCAGTTCCGCCACCATGACCCATTTCGGCGGCTTCTTAAATAAGCCGGAGCCCGGGAAGACAGAGAAACGCGCATTGCGCGCCCCGGTGAACTCCTGTTTTTCCGTGTCTTTCTGCCCGACATGGGACAGCAGACCGCTCAGGAGCGACAGATGGACACTTTTATAATCCGCCGGTTCGCTGTTAACCGGGATCCCCTGCTCTTTTACCACCTGACGCAGCTGGGTATACACATCCTGCCATTCGCGGATCCGCAGATAGTTAAGAAACTCCTGACGACACTGTTTGCGCAGCTGCGAGTTGGATAATACTTTCTGCTGCTCTTTCAGGTAGTTCCACAGATTAACAAAGGCAATAAAGTCAGATTCTTTATCCGCAAAGCGTCGGTGTTTTTCATCCGATGCCTGCTGTTTCTCCAGCGGACGCTCACGGGGATCCTGGATGGAGAGAGCAGCAGCGATCACCATGGTTTCCCGTACCGCGCCGTGGTTACGGGCTTCCAGCACCATCCGCGCCAGACGAGGGTCAATCGGCAGTTTTGCCAGCTGGCGGCCGGTTTGTGTCAGATGATAATGCCCTTCAGCGGAGGTTTTACCATCGATAGCACCCAGCTCTTCCAGCAGTTTGACGCCATCCTGAATATTGCGTTTGTCCGGCGCTTCCACAAACGGGAAGGCAGCGATATCCCCCAACCCGATCGCGGTCATCTGCAGAATAACGGAGGCCAGGTTGGTACGCAGAATTTCCGGGTCGGTAAATTCCGGTCGTGACAGGAAATCATCCTCAGAATAGAGGCGGATGCAGATCCCGTCAGAAACACGGCCGCAACGCCCTTTCCGCTGGTTTGCCGAGGCCTGTGAAATCGGTTCTATCGGCAGGCGCTGAACTTTTGTCCGGTAACTGTAGCGGCTGACACGGGCAAACCCGGTATCAATCACATATTTGATGCCCGGAACGGTCAGTGATGTTTCCGCCACGTTGGTCGCCAGCACGATACGCCGCCCGGTGTGGGGCTGAAAAATCCGGTTCTGTTCGCTGTTGGAAAGACGGGCAAACAACGGCAGCACTTCGGTATGGCGCAAATCGGCTTTATTCAGCGCATCGGCGGTTTCACGGATCTCCCGCTCTCCGCTCATAAAGATAAGAATATCCCCGGCACTTTCCCGTCCCAGCTCATGCACCGCATCCAGAATGCCCTGAGTCAGGTCACGATCCGAGTCATTCTCTTCACCCATCACAGGACGATAACGGACTTCCACCGGATAGGTACGCCCGGAGACTTCAATAATCGGTGCATTACCGAAATGACGGGAAAACCGCTCCGGATCAATGGTCGCGGAGGTGATGATCACTTTCAGATCCGGACGTTTCGGCAGCAGCTGACGCAGATAGCCAAGGATAAAATCGATATTCAGACTGCGTTCATGCGCTTCATCGATGATAATGGTGTCATATTGCAGCAGCAGCTTGTCCTGCTGTAACTCTGCCAGCAGGATCCCGTCCGTCATCAGCTTAACCAGCGAATTATCACTGACCTGATCACTAAAACGGACTTTATAACCGACAGCACCGCCAAGCGGGACTTTCAGCTCATCCGCAATACGGGAAGCCACAGTCCGCGCTGCCAGACGGCGCGGCTGGGTATGGCCGATAAACCCGGTGATACCGCGTCCCAGCTCCAGACAGATTTTCGGGATCTGCGTAGTTTTCCCGGATCCGGTTTCCCCCGCAATGATCACCACCTGATTATCACGGATCGCGTTATAAATCGCTTCACGCTTCTGTGAGACCGGCAGATTATCCGGATAGGTAATCTCCGGCCGGTTGGCAATACGCAGCTCTGTGCGGGTAATACCGCGCAGCATCTCATCCTGTAACCCTGCCAGCACCTTCTGCTGCGATTCCGGGTTGCGGATCTTCGCCACCCCCGCCAGCCGTTTGCGGAACTGATGCTGCTCCCGCAGCGATAAATGGGGGATTAACTGTTTTAATTCATTAAGAAGGGAATTCACCTTGCTGTCCTTCTGGTCGGTAATTTTGTGCCGTCTGTACGGTTTGGCTTTTTGTGCGGCGGGTCTCCCCTCTGTCATTGTTATCCCGTTTTCGGAGTAACACACACTGCACATCCTGATTAAACTTGCCGTATCCGGCTATGGTCAGATTTTTTGATGTTATGCGCCGAATTTATCTGCTGTTCTTTATGCAGCGGCTTTCATACACTGATTACGTAATAAATAAGCTGAATCACAATAACAAGGTTTACTATGCAAAAAGTTCTCGTTCTGAAATCCAGTATTCTTGCGGACTACTCACACACCAACAAAATGGCGGATTATTTTATCGGACAATGGCGGAAAAATCATGCAGATGATGCGATCACTGTCCGCGATCTGAGTGCAGACCCGGTACCGGTGCTGGATAACGAAATTGTTTCCGGTATGCACGCGCCGGCAGGCGGCACCTTAACACAGCGTCAGCAGTCCGCAAATGCATTACAGACTGAACTGATTGATGAGCTTTTTGCACACGACGTTATCGTATTCACCGCACCAATGTATAACTTCACGATACCGACACAACTGAAAACCTATCTGGATTTCATTGCTGCTGCCGGTAAAACGTTCCGCTATACCGAAAACGGTGCCGAAGGGCTGGTGTCGGGCAAACGTGCGATTGTCCTCACCGCCCGCGGCGGTTTCCACCGCGATCAAACGTCTGACCTGATTGTGCCGTTTATGACGCAGTTCCTGGGTTTTATCGGGATCAGTGATATTGAGTTTATTTATGCCGAAGGTGTCTCGATGGGTGAAGATTTTGCTGAAAAAGCACAGCAGAATGCCCGTCAGTGCGTTGAAGCGCTTTCCGCATAACCGGATAACAACATAAAAACAAGCAGTATCATCATTAATCATCCTTGTTCCGCGCCGGATAATCCGGCGCTTTTTTTTGTTGCGGCGCTATTTCTTCAGCCATTTACCGTTGATACCGAGCACATATTCTCCCTGCGGTGCGCGGGTCACCAGTTTCTGTCCGGCGATTTTAGCCACTTCATCCGCTTTCATCCGGTTGGTTTGTGCCAGTTCGCTGTATTTTTGCGTCCGTGCTGTATTAATCTCTTTCACCAGACCGCTGACATCCTGCCGTGACGATGCTTTATCCACCGCTGCGATATAACCACTGAAGGTTTCACCCACCAGCCCCTGCTGTTTGGCTTCATCCAGGGTCAGGGCAAACGCGAAGGTACTGATCAGTAATGTCAGCGCAGCCAGCCCGCTGTTAATGAATTTACGCATTATTCACCTCAAAATATCGCTGAGTTATTTTTCAGCAAATCTTCGACCTGACGGTCAATTTTGACATTAATTTCATGTTCAATTTTGACATTCATATTGATATCAATGGGTTTGTCCGGTGTAGCGACTTCCACCCGCAGACACCCGTTAAGCGCGATAATCATCAGCGGTAATACCGCACCTGCTATCCATTTTTTCATTCTGACTCCGTCGGAGGTTACTCCTGATTCTGTGAAATACTCTTTTCCAGCCAGGCTTCCAGATTGCTGCCGAAACGCAGACTTCGCCATAACTGAAACACATTTTCCTCATGCCGGTAATTCAGGTTTACCGTCCGCCGTGCATCCAGTACCGGATTATAGCCGGAAATCACCGATGACATTGTCAGGACACCCAAGTTGGTGAGATTGACATCCGTCCGCACCCGCTTCATCACCAGATAATCCAGCCAGTTAATCGCCGTACCCGCTGAAATATTATTTTCACTGACCGATTCAACAAACTGATTATCCAGATTGAGGGTCAGCGGTTCGTCGTTTTCCACCCAACCGTTATGCACAATCCACTGCGGATTATCAATATAAAACGGCAATTCCCCGCTGATACTGCCTTCAAGGGCAAACTGTGTCACCTTCAGCGTATTGATCAGCGGGCCGGTATTCAGCTTATCCAGCTTTATCACCGCTGCGGTTTTCTGCGGAATAGTCAGCAACGGCATAGTCACCTGCCCGCCCAGCACATCCAGACTGACGCCGGACAGTTTCAGCGGATAGGCATCATCGTACGGATAATAGCCCTGTAAATCGGCTTTAATATCCGTCACGTCAAACAGATTCTCAACCCGCGCAATACGCAGCATCACCGGCGTTTTACTGCCGAGCTGCCAGCGGCTGTCCGAAAGACGCCACGGCAGCACAAAATCCACACCGTCCACTTCGCCGTCTTTCAGCCTCATGCCCGCCTGTTTGACCACCCAGTGCCCGCCGGCCACAAATCCCTGCCCCGGCGCGGCGGAATACGCTGCCTGGGCATAGAAAACACCATTGCGCAGTGTGATCCCCAGATCGGCCGGGATCAGCGTCTGAAATGCCCGCATATCCTGCTCCGGCCAGCGCGCCTCACCACGCAGACGAACGCCGTCCCAGCGGCTCCAGTAATGTATCGGTCCGATATTTTTTCCGGCTGACAGTTTGCCTTTAACAGAAAAATCACGCGGATCACGGCCATCCAACGTCATATCAAAGGTAGCGGACGGCAGATAACTGTTATCCAGCCGGATTTTACGGGTGGTCAGCTGCACTTTACCGGACAGTTTCTCCTGTCCGCCGGTCCGGGTCCAGATCAGCGGAGACAGCAGTGTCAGCGCCGGGGCATCCATTGACATGACGCCGTAGCGGATACCATTGAATCCGGTATTCAGTTTGCGGATGCGGATTTCCTCATCCAGCCAGGAACCGGCGCCGGAGAATGTCCAGTCCGCATTCAGCGGCTTCATCCGGCCTTTTCCCCAGATTTGCCAGTACCAGCGTCCGTTATCCGGCAGAAATTCCCGCGCCTGGCCTTTCATCTGAAAGCGGTAACGCCCCAGCTCCGGATTATTCACCGTCACAATGGCATCCAGCGGCCCGGAAATTCCCTGCTGTGACAACGACGTTCCCGCCAGCGGCAGACGCAGTTCTTCCACCAGAAAATCCGGACTGAGCTTCCCGCGTGCCCGCACCAGCGCCCCGGAGCGTAACCGGATCAGCGGGTCAGCAAATGTGCCGGTCAGCACCGCCGGTACCCGTCCGGCTGCCCACATATCATTGTGATTGACCTGCCCGGCCAGCTCAAAAGGAATATCAAATTCAGTCAGCGGCAGCGGTGTTTCCGGTAACTGCAATACCACTGTACCTTTACCGCGCACACCCTGCGTGGTCACGGAGATCCGGGCACCCACAAGCATATCCGCCGGTGAGGCGAGCCAGTTTTTCAGTTCTGCGCTGATCGTTCCCTTCAGTGGCTGCTCCCACTCATCCCAGCGCCATTCCCCGTTTTTAATCAGAATGCTTTCCGCCGTGGCTTCCCAGGGAATATTCAGCAGCACAGTCTGCGGATCGGTTTCGCTCAGAGCCAGCACACCCTGCCGTCCCTGCCAGTCAAAGGTCACTCTCAGCGGCTGTGGTCGGTATGTGGTTGTAATTTCCGCCTGTAAACCGCCTTTTCCGGGCAGCGCCGCCGTATTCAGCGGCAGAGTCAGTGCGCCGCTGAGGGCAAATTTTTCATCACCGATAGTGGCATCCAGTTGTGACAAGGTCAGGTTCAGCGCCGGATCAACCGCCAGTTCCGCCTGAATATTCTCTCCCTGATAACTCAGATGCTGTCCCCGGCCGGGTGCGGTTGTCAGGCTCAGTTTTCCCTGATACCTCTGCCAGGGCACGGGGATAACAGTATCAGCGGTCAGCGTCACCGGCGGCAGCTGCGATAACAGCGCGCCGATATCAACCGGTGTACTGTCTGTATCTTCAGAGCCGGAAGGTAATTTCTGAAAGCAATCCGCATCACCGATCAGTGAACCGGCATCAATAACCCAGTGACCGCCGCGCTGATAGTGAAGTGATAACTTTTCCCCGCCTGCCAGCAGGCAGGCATTACTGCGGAGAGACACTTCTTCTATATAGAGACCACCGGCACGAATTTTCGGCTGAGAAAGTGACAATGTAACGCCATCAGGCAGAGAGGATTTCACCACGGCAGGCAGCCAGCGCGGCATTGTCAGCCAGGCCGCCGGGAGGATAATCATCAGCAGAACAAGCAGTACCACCAGCACTTTCAGTAATTTTTTCATAGACCTCAGAGGTGCAGTTCCCCGGTTACAGATACATCAACTAAGCGTTATACTGTAGTCAGCAGATTTCAATCATTTCTGAACACAGGACCGCCCTATTTTGTCAGGGCTATCCGGTTTAGTGTAGCGATTTATTTTTTTAGCGGAGGAACCCCGATGAAAATCGTCAGTTACAGTACCAAACATTACGACAGCAAACATATGGATTTGATTAATCAGGATCCGCGCTTTCAGTATGATATCGAATATTTTGATTTCCCGCTGACACAACAGACCGCAAAAAACGCAGTGGGTGCCGATGCTGTCTGTATCTTTGTTAATGATGATGCGAACCGGGAAGTATTACAGGAACTGGCGGATCTCAATATCAGAATCCTCGCACTGCGCTGTGCAGGTTTTAATAACGTGGATTTAGCCGCTGCAAAAGAACTGGGTATTCAGGTTGTCCGTGTTCCGGCCTATTCACCGGAAGCCGTGGCAGAGCATGCTGTCGGCATGATGCTGAGCCTGAACCGCCGTATTCACCGGGCTTATCAGCGCACCCGTGATGCTAACTTTTCTCTCGAAGGTCTGACCGGTTTTAATATGCATAACCGCACTGCTGGGGTTGTCGGGACAGGCAAAATCGGGCTGGCCGTACTGCGGATATTAAAGGGATTCGGGATGCGTCTGCTGGTCTCTGACCCTTACCCTAACCAGACAGCACTGGATCTGGGTGCAGAGTATGTCGATCTGAACACCCTGTTTGCACAATCTGATGTGATTTCTCTCCACTGCCCGCTGACACCGGAAAACCACCACCTGCTGAATGAAGCCGCATTCGCCAAAATGAAAGACGGTGTGATGATAATCAACACCAGCCGCGGAGCACTGATTGATTCCGTTGCCGCGATTAATGCCCTCAAACAACAAAAAATTGGCGCGCTTGGTATGGATGTATATGAAAATGAAAGGGATTTATTTTTTGAGGATAAATCAAATGATGTGATTCAGGATGATGTGTTCCGCCGCCTTTCCTCCTGTCATAACGTACTGTTCACTGGTCATCAGGCGTTTCTGACAGAAGAAGCACTGCTGAGTATCAGCGAAACCACGCTGGAAAACATCACTGCCCTCTATAATGGTGAAACATCCTGTAACGCAGTGTTACAAAATTAGTGACTACTACACAGAACATTACAATTTAATCCCGGGGATTTTATCCTGTTCTCCGGGATTTTGGTTATAAAAAAACCAAGAAACATAAACTTAGGCAGTGTCATTAAGTTTATTCTCAATTTTGCTCATCTCAATTTTTGATGCTAAGATTCGCCTCAGTTTTTTGATGAGATTTTCTCAATAATCACGGCAGCTGATATTCTCTTCGATATTGGTCAGATTTAAGAGTAAATATATTCCGGATAAAAGAAGCCCCGAACGGGGCGGACAGGATACAGATATTGATATTGATTAACCTATTTTTTGTTTTAATGTCCGCATTATAACTCATACTTAATAAACAAAGCCTAAATAAAGAGAACACACACAACAGACACAGTTTTGTTACGGCATTCTCTTTGTTATGGCTCTGTTTAATTATATTGATGTAACATTGCATCTATAAAGTAAGACGCAGCAACCATATATTATCATTAACCGTAAACTATCATTCGTGATGTTATTAGCGGAGGCTTTCCCATAATATTAAAACGGGATACTTCCGGTTAATATCGAATACAGAGAGTAAAAATATGTCTATGTTAAACCGTTTAGTTTTAATTGCAGGTATTGCATTATCTTTTGTCGCACACAGTGAGTCATTACAGGGCCAGCAAGGCGGTGTCATTCATTTCTACGGGTCACTGACAGAAGCACCCTGCACTTACCGGGTATCCGGTAACAGTGTGAATACCGAATGCTACCGCGCCGGTGATACGACCAAATTTAATGGCATTATTCAGGCAGGTAATAAACTTAACGGCACATTAATACCGGATAATATTGGTGAAGTAAACATCACCCCTGTTTCATCTGATTCAGAAAAACATATTGTTACTGTAAGCTATCGCTGATTTGGTAAAGATATACTACACAGCAAATATAAAAACAAAATAACGGGGTCATTAAAAACAACATATATCCCGTAAATTCAAAAACAATAAATAACAGACCTCACTTAAATCAAACATCTCCGGGTGTTTGATTTTTTTATTTGTGATAAAGAAAAAACCATCTCCATATCCGCCATTGTTACTATCAGATTCAGCCGGTAGTTCTCTTTTCTGTCATATGGTACCGTTACCTTTAAATTAAGTGATTTTAATGATACCGGTAAAAAAAAGAGGCAAAATTAATGGATGACCACCTGGTAATTCTGTTACAACGCTTGCAAACCACTGCGCCTGAATCACAGGTCATGTTCACCCGTGATGAACTGAATATACTTATCCGGGCACTCGCTGCATACACGGCAACCCCGGCGGCCTCACTGATTGTCACCCTCCGGGACTCCGGCGCCGTCAGCCGTGCTGTTAACTACGGCTGGAATGAGGAAGAAAAGCAACAGACGGAACAGCAAGGCGGGCAATATATCCCGCTGTTCCGTCATGATCTCAGCGACTGAACTATTCCCCGGCCAGGGCACGCGGGAACAGTAAGTTATTCTCCAGGCTGATGTGTTCCATCAAATCATCGATGAATGTATTGATGCCGTTATACAGCACCCGCCAGGTTGTGCAGGCTTCCTCCGGCGGTGTGACATTGTTGGTGATAAACTTAATAACCTCCACAATATCCCCCGCATCATCATGCTCTGCTTCCATCACCTGTACCGGCCCTGCCGCCTGCGGCCCCATGCCGTTGCAGATCATCGGAAACAGCACCTGTTCCTCTTTCATCATATGTGAGGTCAGTTCTTCATGCAGTGCAGTCAGCTGCCGGGCCAGCCCTTTCGGGACACTGGCTTTGGCAGCATGTACCCGCTCCACTTTTTCTGCCTGTAAAATCAGCTCCGGCAACTGTGCGCGGTGGCGATCGTGATAACGGGTAATAATAAAAGCGATAATGTCGCCCAACGGCGCTTTCCGCCAGTCCTGCACCGGTGCCTCATCTTTCAGGGCGAGTAATGCCTGTTCAATTTCATCGATATTCAGGGATTTTTTCTCTGCCGCTGTTGCCAGCGTCCGTTTTCCGCCGCAGCAGAAATCCAGGTCATAACGGCGGAAAAGTGCCGATGCACCATTTACAGACAGTGCCAGTTCACCCAGGGTTTTTTCACGTAATGTCATTTTTGTTACCTCAGAATTCAGTCGTAAACGGTGATAATCAGTGCTGCGGAAGCTGACGTAACAGCGTAAATGCATCACTGAGTTTGTCTTCCGTTACCGCAAACGCATGCAGGTTTCCGGCGCTGTCATGGCCTTTGGCGATCATGCCACGGTGGCTGATATCAATACTCCACTGCAAATCCGGATGACGGAAATTCCCGGCAAGCTGTACCGGCAGATCCGGCGTTTTTACCCTGATAAGCATCGGCGGCAGTGTCAGTTTTCCCTCTCCGCCGGTCAGATTTTTCGCCAGACAAACCGCACTGAGCATAATCGGCTGCAGATACTGCATCACTTTGCCGTCAATTTCCGCGCAATCGCCGAGAGCATAAATATCCGGGTCGGATGTCTGTAATGAACTGTCTGTCACAATACCGCGCCGGACAGTCAGACCGGCCAGCTCAGCCAGCGAAGTATCCGGTTTCAGGCCGGTGGCGGCAATCACCACATCCGCCCGGGTCACACAATCATGATCAAAGCGGGCTTCGATGCCGTCTTTCGTTTTTATCAGTGACTGCAACTGTGTGCCGGTCAGCACCCGAACCCCGGAGGCAGACAGGTTATGCCGCAGACGGCTGCTGAGCTCTGCGGGCATCAGTGACGATAAAATACTGGCGGCCATATCCGCCAGGGTAACAGTTTTACCGGCGCGGCAAAAATCCATAGCCAGTTCTGTGCCGATAAGGCCGCTGCCGAGGATCAGTACCCGCTGTGCATTACGCAGCGGTGTTTCGTGCTGCTGAAAGTCCTCACGGCTGTTGAGTGTCACCATCACTTCATTACCCGGCACCAGCGGGCGGCACGGCGTTGCGCCGGTCGCCAATACCAGCTTGTCATAGCGCCATTGCTGCTGACCACTGCTGATAAGATGCTGTTGTGCATCAATGCTGCTGATCCGGGTATGCGGGAACAACGCCACATTATATTGCTGTGCAAATTCCGGTGCTGACTGCCGGATAAGATCAGCGGCACGCTGATTCAGGCTTATCACATGGCTTAAATCCGGTTTGTTATATTCATCGATACTGTCTGCCGCAATCACCGTCAGCGGCACCTGTGTATCAGCTTTGCGGATATTTTTCACCAGCTGGCGGGCAGCAAAGCCTCCCCCGATAATTACAATGCCTGCGCTCATACGGCCTCCGTCGCCAGGACATCAAATACCTCTTTGCCGAGAGAACACTCAGGGCACAAAAAGTTGTCCGGCACGCAGGACCACGGTGTACCCGGCTCCACGCCCTGCATCGGCTCACCTTTTTCCGGGTCATAAATCCACTGGCACACGCTGCACTGCATGCACGATCCCAGATCCTGCGACGATACATTAGTGACAGTGTCACACTGTATTGCGTCTTCTGTTTCATTTACAGCTGCCGCCGGTTGCGGTGCAACCGGATTTGGTGTCTGCACTGCCGGTCTGCTGACCGCCGGTAATACCCCGGTCGCCCACTGACGCGCCAGATCACGCCCGTACTGACGGCACTCTTCAAGGGTATTCAGATCAGGACGCCATTTTGCTTTCAGTGACATCGTGGTTTCAAAACCGGCATCCATCAGCCGGGTCTGCACACGATCAACCGCGCCGCCGTTCCAGCCGTAACTGCCGAAAGCCGCTGCTTTTTTATTGCGGAAGCGCAGGCCGGTTAATTCCTCCAACATACCGGCAATTTTCGGCATCATGACATTATTCATGGTGGATGAGCCCACCAGCGCGCCTTTTGAACGGAACACACTGGTAATGATGTCATTTTTGTCGCTGCGGGCGATGTTAAAAATTTTCACCGCCACATCCGGGTCCGCTTCATTAATCCCCTGTGCGATTGCATCAGCCATCATGCGGGTATTATTGGACATGGTATCGTAGAAAATCGTGATGCGATTTTCCTGATAATCCGCCGCCCATTTCAGATACCACTCCACAATTTGGGTCGGATTATCGCGCCAGACCACGCCGTGTGAGGTCGCGATCATATCCACCGGCAGCCCGAACCCGAGGATCTCATTAATTTTCGGGGTCACCAGGCGGCTGAACGGTGTCAGGATGTTGGCATAGTAGCGCTGGCACTGCTCAAACAGCTCCGTCTGATCCACTTCATCATTAAACAGCCGCTCGTCACAATAGTGCTGACCAAAGGCATCATTACTGAACAGAATGGCATCTCCGGTCAGATAGGTCATCATACTGTCCGGCCAGTGCAGCATCGGGGTTTCGACAAAAATCAGTTGCTTGCCGTTGCCGATATCCAGGGTGTCCCCGGTTTTCACCACATTAAAATGCCATTCCGGGTGATGGTGATGGCCGTTAATAGAATCAATGGCATTTTCAGTACAATAGATCGGCGTATCCGGAATTGCCGCCATCAGTTCGGTTAATGCGCCGGCGTGATCTTCTTCCGCATGGTTAATGACAATGTAATCAATATCGTTCAGGTCGATTTGTGTCTGTAAATGCTGCACAAACTCACGGCTGAATTTGTGATCAACCGTATCAATCAGGACATTTTTCCCCTCGCGGATCAGATAGCTGTTATAGCTGCTGCCGAGCAGGGTTTTGTATTCTGTTCCGTGGAAATCGCGGACTTCCCAGTCACGCTGTCCGACCCAATGCACATTATTTTTTACATGAATAGCCATTTGATAGTTACCTTCTGTTTTTATGCTTCGTTACAGAGAGATAATCAATTTGCGTGCCAACTTTTATTGTATTGTTTTATAAGACTTTTAAATTTTACCGGGAAAAGTAAGTGTCAAAATGACTATGCAATTAACTGTCAATATGACATTGTGTTGTCATAATGACAGCGGAGGACAACATGGGATTTTCAGTTGATGTACTTACCGGCATTGCCATTGCCTTACAGCGGGATATCGGTCATCAGGATCGCTTTCAGCGTCTGGTCTCCACGCTGCGCCGGGTACTTAATTGTGATGCGGCTGCACTGCTGCGCTATGAGTCACATCAGTTTGTTCCGCTGGCGATTGACGGGCTGTCGCCGGATGTTCTCGGCCGCCGCTTCCGGCTGGATGCGCATCCCAGACTGGAAGCCATCGCCCGCGCCGGGGATGTCGTCCGTTTTCCCGCAGACAGTCAGTTACCTGATCCTTATGACGGGCTGATCCCGGATCATATCCATCTGAAAGTACACGCCTGCGCCGGTCTGCCGCTGTTTGCCGGGCAAAACCTTATCGGCGCGCTGACACTCGACAGTCTTGCTCCGGATCAGTTTGATACATTCAGTGATGAGGAATTACGCCTGATTGCTGCTCTGACCGCCGGGGCTCTCAATAATGCTCTGCTTATCGGCCAGCTCGAGAACCAGCAACTGGCATTCAGCGCCTCCGCCGGACTGGCAGCAGGGCAATCCGGCGGGCAAACCGATATTATCGGCCTTTCGCCCTGCATGATGCAGTTAAAGAAAGAGATCGCCATTGTGGCCGGTGCGGATATGAATGTGCTGGTCAGCGGCGAAACCGGCACCGGTAAAGAGCTGGTGGTGCAATCCATTCACGAATTATCCGCCCGCCGTGATCACCCGCTGGTGTATCTTAACTGTGCGGCACTGCCGGAAACCGTGGCGGAAAGTGAACTATTCGGGCATGTCAAAGGTGCATTTACCGGGGCTATCAGCAACCGCAGCGGAAAATTTGAAATGGCGGATAACGGCACCCTGTTTCTGGATGAGATTGGTGAATTATCTCCAGCGTTACAGGCCAAGCTGCTGCGGGTCTTACAGTATGGTGATATCCAGCGGATCGGGGATGACAGGCCGCTGCGGGTAAATGTCCGCGTGCTGGCTGCCACCAACCGGGATCTGCGGGCGGAAGTTGCTGCAGGCCACTTCCGGGCCGACCTGTTCCACCGGCTCAGCATCTTCCCGCTACAGGTACCGCCGCTGCGGGAACGCCACGATGATATCCTGCTGCTGACCGGCTATTTCTGCGAACGCTACCGCCAGGCATTTGGTTTACCACAGGTGGTGATAAGTCCTGCGTTACGCCTGGCACTGCTGCACTATCACTGGCCGGGTAATGTACGGGAGCTGGAACATGCAGTACACCGCGCCATTGTGCTGGCGCGTGCCACCGGCAACAGTGAAGAACTGCTGTTACAGCCTCATCACTTCTCACCGGAAGAAATCCCTGAACCGGTTGTCAGCCCTGAATCCGCCCCCGCAGAAGCCGGGCAGGATCTGCGCACGGCCACCGATACCTTTCAGGCAGAGCTTATCCGCACTGCCCTTACCCGCAGTGACGGCAGCTGGGCTGCGGCGGCCCGCCGTCTCGGTATTGATGCCGGAAATCTGCACCGGCTGGCAAAACGCCTGGGGCTGAAATAATCCCCGGACAGGACTTTTTGACAAATGTCATAGGGTAAGCCGCATTTAATGTGACAAAACTCTTTTAGGCTGATATCGTTCCCAACCTTTCAGAGAAAAAACGTATTCCTGAGAAACAAGTTTCCCCTTTAAAGAAAATATCACATTTTCTTTTATTTTATTGTCGTCACGATGGCGGTAAACCCATCTGAGCTCATGTGCAGTGATCGCATTACCATAATCACCTCGTTTATCGGCAATAGAATTAATAAAGTCAATTAGTCGATCAACGCAAAAAATAACTTTACGTTCTCTTACTTTAGTCTGAAATTCCAGCCCTGCTTTACTTGTTTTTATCAAAATATCGTGCTCGAAAAAATCACTAAAATGTTCGTTTGTGACATTATAACGCTTATGATTATCAAGGAATTTTTTAAACTCAATACCACGAACACTATCATTTAATAATGCTTTGATTCGAACGTCAGAATTGAATTTTTTATAATTCTTCTTATCCAGGACTGCATCAGTAAGTGTATTTTGTAAGATGATATCTTTTCTATTAAATTTGTTTATTTTTTCTATAATATTTTTTATGGGGTGTCTTATCTCTGTCAGACCATACAAAACATCTCCTGATTCAAATTTTATAGATGACGCAGTATAAATATCATTAAACATTATGTCCTGTCGATTATAGCATCCCGGATTAAAAGAAATGTTATCCGTGTCGATATTAACATTTCGTGGCAAATCTATTGGTGAAATATCCCACTGATTGTTTACCTGGGATGTTATCGTTATTTTTGACAGAGTTTCAGGTAACTTTGTTGGAATTCCTCCCTCCTTTTGGGTAAAATGTATGTCCAGTTCGTTTAACTGACCTGGCAGCGCCGGTATTTTAGTTACACTATTGTTATCGGTGTAGTGTAGTGAGAGCGTCAATAAGCCATCGGGTAAGTTTGGAAGGCTGAAATTATCCCCAGTAATTTTAATTAATTCAAGACCAGATGGGAATTCATGAATTTTAACTTTATCACATTTCTCAATCCTAAGTTCTTTTAGGTTAGTAAAAGAATCAGAGGTTATTTCGTCTTCATAATTACATTCATAAATGTTAAGATTACACACTCCATCAGGTATAGATGAAATTTTATTTACTTCTCCTATATTAAGTTCTTCTATTCCATTTGGGAGATCTGAAATATCGAGATTTTTGCAATAATTAATGTTCAGTTTTTTCAAACTATCAGGTAAAACTGGAATTGATTGTAAATTTTTCAGATTACTCAATTCTAATGACAGTACTCCCGCCGGGATTGGCGGTAATGAGGAAAAATCACAGTCTCCAATAGCAAGATTGCGAATTCCATCAGGTATAGATGAGATTTTTTTTACTGATTTCATCTCCAATTCTTCTATTCCATTTGGGAGATCTGAAATATCGAGATTTTTGCAAAAATTAATGTTCAGTTTTTTCAGACTGTCAGGTAAAATTGGTATTGATTGTAACTTTTCTATATATCTCAATTGTAATGACAGCATACCCTCCGGAATTGGAGGTAATGAGAAAAAATCACAGTCTCTGATAGTGAGACTGCGAACTCCATCAGGTATAGATGAGATTTTTTTTACTGATTTTATCTCCAATTCTTCTATTCCATTTGGGAGATCTGAAATATCGAGATTTTTGCAAAAATTAATGTTCAGTTTTTTCAGACTGTCTGGTAAAAATGGTATTGATTGTAAATTTTTCAGATTACTCAATCCTAATGACAGTACCCCCGCCGGGATTGGCGGTAATGAGGAAAAATCACATACTCCAATAGCGAGATTGCGGACTCCATCAGGTATAGATGAGATTTTTTTTACTGCAACTATATCCAGTTCTTCTATTCCATTTGGGAAGGTTGAAATATCGAGATTTTTGCAATAATTAATGTTCAGTTTTTTCAGACTGTCAGGTAAAACGGGTATTGATTGTATATTTTCCATATCTCTCAATTCTAATGACAGTACACCTTCCGGGATTGGCGGTAATGAGGAAAAATCTGAGAAGGAAAAGCTCAGTGATGCAGATTTACCTTCCAGGCAGTCCCGCATTTTCTGTACAACGACATTACGGGCTTTAGCTTCTTCAGGCGGCGATTCCCTTATCCAGTCTGACCAGACAACCTCATACTCTTTCGCCCGTTGCGAGGGCGTTGTGAGGGTATGTATAATCTTATGTCCCTCACATTCCACAATATACCCGCCAGCATCATTAAGGGTCAGCGACAGTATTTCCCGGCTGTTTTCGTCCAAAATACAGAAGTGGTTTTCCGCGTACCGACCGGACCGGATGTTTTCCTCATATCCCGGATACGCGATCTTTCTGAGCTGTTCAAAGCTGCCGGCCACATCTTCTCTCGTCGTTCTGACCGTCGGGTGACAAATCTTTCGTATGCATTCCAGTGCGTCAGACTCATGGGTCTGGCAGAAAAAAACCTTAATTTTTTCCCATACACTCACGTAAGGGTAAATATCAGAGTTGGCTATCTGGTTAATGTGGTTGTTACTGACAGCAGCAGAAAAATATCCTGACTCAAGGTGAAAGGGCATAACAAATACTCCTGTGTAAAGACATATTAAGGACGCAGGGTGAAATTAGTTTACAGGCGAGGTGCCGTTAAAAAATAATGAGGATGATATTATCTCGCCGGCAAGTTAACCACATCGGTAGATCAGATGATTTTTTAAAGAATTAAACGTCATTTAAAATGGCTTAAAAGAGTGGTTCAAATATATGTTCAGCGGCAGCATTATGCGGTGTGGGTATCGCAAGAGCGATACAGACCTGCGGAATACCGGACAACAGTGCGGAAGCTGGAACATCCCGTGCACCGGCTGGCAAAACGTCCGGGGCTGAAATAATCCCCGGACGGGACTTTTTGACAAATGTCATAGGGTAAGCCGCATTTTCTGCACTATGTTATGACCTCAAATGAAAATGATAACCATTACATTTATGAGGTCAGGGATAATGCAGAATAAAATCACCCGCCGCAGGCTGACACACTGCCTCGCGCTCTCACTTACTGCCGGTGTCTCCGCTGCGGCAGCGGAACCCGCGCCGGACACCCTTATTGTCACTGCCGCAAAGCAAAGCCGCCTCGCGCCGGATGCCGCTCAGGAAAAAGAAAAACTGGAAAATATCGCTGGCGGCACCAACCTGATTATGGTTGAAAAAGATACCCGGCTGGCGACGCTGCATGATGCGCTGGATTATCAGCCCGGCGTACTAGTGCAGAATTTCTTCGGCGGTATTGATCAGCCACGGCTGAATATCCGCGGCTCCGGCGTACAGAGTGCCCCGCTGGCACGCGGTATTCTGCTGATGCAGGACGGACTACCGGTCACCGATGCGGACGGCAGTTTCCATATCAGCACCCTGGAAATGCGGGATGCACGGATGCTCAGTGTCCGGCGCGGCACCAACAGCCTGAATCCGCAGAGTAACAGCCTGGGCGGCGAACTGGATCTGATTTCCTATACCGGCCGTGACGAAGGCGGACGCCTGCGTTATGAATACGGCTCTTACGGCCGTGAAGGTTTGCAGACCGCCTTCGGCGGTGTATCAGATGACGGACGCTTCGACGGACGCATCAATTTCACTTATGACCATTTTGACGGCTACCGCAAACATTCCTCATCACAGCGCAAAACGGTACGCGGTAACTTTGGCTATACCGGGGATAATTTTGAAAACCGCACCTCCCTGAACTGGACCGATCTGCGCTTTGATGTCGCCGGGCCGGTTTCCGAAGCGGTACTCGATAGTGACCCGACAGAGGTTTACCCGATGGTCTGGCTGCGGGATCCGCACCGCAATGTGGAGCAGTTCCGTGCCGCCAACCGTTCCGACTGGCAGATCGATAATCAGCGCATCAGTGCCGGTGTCTGGTATATCCGCACTCATGATAATTTCACCACCCCGGCGTATTACCGTTTCAGCCAGAGCCACAGTGAAGGTATGCAGCTGGGCTGGCAGATGGAAACCGAGCCGGTCTCCTGGCGGGCGGCACTGGCGGCGGATCATATGAGTCTGGCAACCGATCTGATGCAGAACCGGCGCGGCACAAAGATGGACAAAACACCGATCGGTAAGTTTGACGGCAACGCAGACAATATTTATGCCTCTGCCGGTGCCGGTATTCATCTGACACCGGATCTGACCCTGAATCTGGATCTCAAAGCCACACATGCGCGGCGGAATACAGAAAAGCGCAACAGTTCCGTTTCACTGGATCAGAGCTGGACTTTCTGGACACCCAAAGCCGGGGTGATCTGGCATCCGGCGGATAATCAGCGCTGGTTTGCCAACGTCAGCGCCAGTCAGGAGCCCGCAACCTTCCATGAAATCATTAATTCCTCTGACGGTCGCCTGACAAAACTGGAGCCGCAGAAAGGTGTGACGTTTGAAATCGGCGGTGACGGTGATATTACCGAACAGCTGAAATGGAATGTGGCGCTCTACCGCAGCTTTATCAAAGATGAATACATCACAACTTATGATTCAGAGGGAAATATCACCGGTGTCTTTAATTATGCCGCCAAAACCCGCCATCAGGGGCTGGAAGCAGGCATTAACGGCGTCATTCCGGCGGGTCCCGGTGATGTGGAATACAAACTGGCCTGGACGTGGAATGATTTCCGCTTTATGGGCGGCGAATATAACGGCAATTATATCGCCGGGATCCCGCGCAATATCGTCTCGGCGGAAGTGCTGTACCGCATCGGCGACTGGCGTTTCGGCCCGAATATTCACTGGGCACCGACCGATATGGCTGTCGATCACGAAAACCACCTCGATATTCAGAAGCGCAAACACTATGCCGTTCTCGGGCTGAGGGGCACTTATCAACCTGCGGAGAACTGGTCGCTTTATATGTCGATGGATAACCTGACCAACGAGCACTATGCGACCACCTCTGTGGCGAACCGCTCCGTTACCGACAAAGACAGCACCCTGTTCCCGGGGATGGGATTCAGTGTCAACGGCGGAATCACCTATAATTTCTGATCTTACTGAAATAAAAAATCCCCGCCGGACGGGGATTTTTTATTTCTTCAGAACGGACGCTGCGCCGGAATAGCCAGTTCCGCCAGATAGGATTCATTGGTGATCCGCACCGCGTCTTTATCAATCCCGATAAACGCTTTCTGCCGCCAGCCGGAAAACAGGCGGCTGAGGGTTTCATAACGGACACCCAGTTTTGCGGCTAACTGCCCGCGCGATAACGGCAGCACCACACAATCCGATTGCTGACACCGTTTCAGATCCAGCAGATAAGCCGCCAGCCGCTGCTCTGCGGAACTGGAGGTCAGCCAGTCGATATGGTTGATATTCTCATACAGCTTCAGACTGAACCGCGCCAGTAACTGCGCCATAATTGCCGGACAGGCATGACACAGTCGTAAAATCGCCTGTTTATCCAGCATCAGCGCACTGCTGTCTGTTCTCGCCCGCAGGCTCATCGGGAAACGGTTATGCGGCATAAAGACAGCGGCGATCGCCACCAGCTCACCGGCAGTAAACATACCAAATACTTTTTCCTCTCCCGACCAGGTATGACGGAAAACATCAATTTGTCCGCTGATCATCAGCGGACAGGCTTTTACTGTCTCCCCTTCACGACTTATCAATTCCCCCGCCGCAAACTGACGATGTGTGCTGTCTGCCAGTACCCGCGCCAGATCATCATCCTCTGCCGCCTGAAATAACGGACACGACCGGAGGATCGCCATTTGCTGTGCGGGGGCATGGGTCTTTTTGACAAATGTCATAGGGTTTTCCTCTCAGTGCGGCCAGAATAAATACAATTATAAATGATAACCAATCGCATTATCAATTTAATCATAAAATAAAAGGCGAATAACCTTATGATTAGTAATAGACTTACATTATTGCCGGTCCTGTTTTTTACCTGCACAACAGCAGCTTATGCCGCAAAAGGTGCCGTGCATTTCACCGATATGTCACAGCAGCATATTGAACTCGCCGCACCTGCACAGCGGATTGTGGTGATCCCGATTCCTGCCGCCTCCATGCTGGTCAGCGTTGACGAGAACAGCAAGCGGCTCGCCGGGATGCATCCCTTCGCCGGTGTCGCCGCCCGTGACGGCATGCTCAGTGTGATGTTTCCGGATGTCCTCTCTGTACGCAGTGATGTGGTGGGAAATGATTTCGCACCCAATATTGAAGCCCTGCTCTCGGTTAACCCGGATCTGGTCTGGCAATGGGGACACCGGGGCGATGACATTATCACGCCGATGCGCAATGCCGGCCTGACGGTCGCCACGCTGGATTACGGCAAAGAAGCCTATACACAGGAGTGGTTAACCCTGATGGGGAAAACCCTCGGTAAAGAAACCAAAACGGACGGGCTGATTGCCTGGCGCAAACAAGTGATCAACCAGCTGGAAAACAGTGTTGCCGCCATTCCGGAAGCACAACAGCCGCGCGTGCTTTATCTTTCCCATTTTAAACAAAGTATTCAGACGTTCGGATCCACCTCTCATAACAATGCGGATTTTGCACTCGCCGGAGGTGTCAGCCTCAACCGTGACCTGACCGGTCCGCGCACCCTGAATATCGAACAGATTCTGGTGTGGGATCCGGACATTATCCTGCTGGGTAATTTTGAGGCCGGGCTGGCACCCGCGGATATTTATAACAACCCGATGCTCAGTGATGTGACGGCGGTAAAGAATAAACGGGTCTATAAACTGCCGATCGGCGGCTTTATCTGGGATGCGCCAAATCAGGAAACACCGCTTTACTGGCAGTGGCTGGCTCAGATTTTTCATCCGGAAAGTGCGGTATTTCCGCTGCGCGAGGAGATCCGCAAACGCTATCTGCAACTGTACGGCTATTCCCTCACTGAGGCAGAAACAGACCGTATTCTGCAGCTTGATCTGAACCGGGAAGGCCGTGATTATCTGACACTGATGGGGCGGCCGTGATGCGAAAATCCCGTCTGCAATGGTGCCTGTTATCCGCCCTGTTATTACTGACCATCGTGCTTGCGCTGTGTGCCGGGCGCTATGCGGTATCTGTAACAACGGTTCTGCAAATCATGGCGGATACCCTGATCGGACGCAGCCCGTCTGCGGAATACAGCCGCACCGCTGAAAATGTGGTGTTGTATGTCCGTCTGCCGCGCATTCTGATCGCCGGGCTGGCCGGTGCCGGGCTGGCGGTTGCCGGTGCCGCCTTACAGGGCATCTTCCGTAACCCGCTGGTGGGACCGCAGATTATCGGTGTTTCATCCGGCGCGGCGCTGGGCGGCGCACTGGCACTGCTGCTCTTCTCCTCTTTGTTTATCACTATCAGTTTTGCTTTTCTCGGTGGTCTGCTGGCTATTGTGCTGGTCTTTTTGCTGGGACTGAACCGGTACGGCAGCAGTCTTCTGATGCTGATCCTCGCAGGCGTGATTATTAATGCTTTTTTTGCCGCCCTGATTTCGCTGATCACCTATTTTGCGGATCCGAACAATACCCTGCAAACCATCGTGTTCTGGCTGATGGGGAGTTTTGCCACCGCAACCTACCTGAAAGTGAGCGTGTTACTGCCGGTTGTCATCATTGCAGGCGGGATTATTTTTGCCCTGCGCTTCCGTATCAATGTGCTGTCCCTCGGCGAAGAAAATGCTCAGGCGCTGGGACTGCCGGTCACAACAACCCGCTGGACTATCCTGGTCTGCGTCACGCTGATCACCAGCGCCACCGTGGCCGTTTCCGGCACCATCGGCTGGGTCGGACTGATTATTCCGCATATCGCACGACTGATCAGCGGACATGACCATCGCGTCCTTCTGCCCGCCAGTGCCCTGACCGGCGCGATTTATCTGATCGCCGTCGATACCCTGGCGCGCAGTATGACCAGTGCCGAGATCCCGTTGAGTGTCATCACCGCGCTGATCGGGGCACCGATTTTCGCCCTGCTCATTCACTCCATGAATAAAAAGGTGGCAGACCTGTGATCCATGTTAATCAGCTCAGTTACCACACCGGTAAACGTCCGTTATTTGACGCACTCACATTCCGCCAGCCGCCGGGCACTATCGCCGCCATTCTCGGCCCGAACGGACGAGGGAAAACCACGCTGCTGCGCCTGCTGCTCAGCCTGCAAAAAGGGGCAACCGGTACTGTGCGGCTCAGTGCACCGGCAGCCTATGTGCCGCAACTCAGCGGTGCGTTGTTCAATTACCCGGTCCGCACCATGGTCAGCCTCGGCAGGGTTCGCCATCTGCCCTGGTATGCATCCCCGTTGCGGCGTGATCATGACATCACCGAACAGGCAATGGCTGACCTCGGATTAACCCCGTTTGCGGACACCGCATTTAACCTGCTCAGCGGCGGTGAAAAACAAATGGTGATGATTGCCCGCGCACTGGCCGGTGAACCGGACATTCTGATCCTGGATGAACCCACTTCCGCGCTGGATCTGGCTAACCAGGACACAGTTCTCTCTGTTCTGAAAATGCTGGCCGCCGAACGCGGCAAAACCATCCTGTTTACCAGCCATTATCCGCAGCATGCCCTGCATATTGCGGACTATTCACTGTTACTGTTTGACGGCACACAGGCGCAGTTTGGTCAGACATCCGCACTGCTGACGGAAGAGAATCTGGGAAAGCTGTATCAGCTTCCGGTTTCTGTCGTGCCGGTTAACCACCCGCACCGGCAGACCTGCGGCGTGATCCCGCTGTTCCGCTGAACCCATTTATTACCTGATTAACCATAAGGATATTTATTATGAGCAATAACACGATTACCCCGGCAGAAGCATTAGTGATTGCCGACCTGGTCAACTACACCGAACAAGGCATTTCCAGCCGTGTTCTCGCTAAAAACGGCGGCGGCAATATCACCCTGTTTGCCTTTGATAAAGGCCAGGCGCTCTCTGAGCACAGCGCCCCGTTTGATGCCATTGTAATGATTGCCGAAGGTTCACTGATCCTGACCATTGCCGGAAAACCGGTGACGGCAAAACCCGGGGATATTGTCCGTATGCCGGCCAATATTCCTCATGCTGTGGACGCGCCGGAGCGGGCAAAAATGCTGCTGGTGATGTTACGTGAACCGGAAAACAAACAGGACTGAATAATGGAAAGCACACATACCGGTCATGAAGCCGGACACAAGTTTCTGGCGCGTCTGGGTAAAAAACGCCTGCGCCCGGGGGGCCGCACCGCCACAGAATGGCTGTTATCACACAGCGGATTGCAGACCGACAGCCGGGTGCTGGAGATTGCCTGTAATATGGGCACCACCGCGATTGAAATCGCACAGCGTTTTCAGTGCCATATTACTGGTATTGATATGGATAAACAGGCACTTGCCAATGCCCGGAAAAATATCCTCACTAACGGATTATCGCACCTAATCACCGTGCAGGAAGCGGATGCCTCAAAACTGCCGTTCCCGGATAATCATTTTGATGTGGTGATCAATGAAGCCATGCTGACCATGTATGCGGACAAAGCCAAAGCCCGCCTGTTACAGGAATATTTCCGTGTGCTGAAGCCCGGCGGTCGTCTGCTGACCCACGATATTGCGCTGACAGCGCGGCGTGAAAATGAGTGTGTCACACAGGAAATGCAGGCCGCTATTCATGTCAAAGCACAACCGATGCTGAGTGATGACTGGCTGGCACTGTTCCGTGACGCAGGTTTCCGTGATGTGATCCGTTCGGAGGGTGCGATGACACTGATGACACCAAAAGGCATGCTGCACGATGAAGGACTCTCCGGCACGCTGAAGATTATCCGCAACGCCCTGAAAAAAGAGAATCGCCCGCAGTTTTTACAGATGTTCCGCCATTTCCGGCAGAACCGTGATCGCCTGCGCTATATTGCCGTTGTCAGTACAAAATAATAAGCAGTGAGTTATGTCGTAAAGGTGAAAACCACCGGATTTGTTAAGTCCGGTGGTTTTGCAGAAATTATCTGTTTAAAACATCAATCGCTTGTTTTTCACCGTCGATATCTTTAATGAAAAATGTAACTCCAATCGAACGCCGGTGAGGATTGATTTTTTTTGCCTGCTTTTTCTGTAAAACTGTTGAGGCCGTATACGCATATTTTCCATTATCCTGATACTGAATATCAGGTGCAGGCAGGCACTTATTTTCATCTAATTTAACAGGACTGTCACTATAATCCATATCTGCGATGGTTTTTTGTGCTTTAAAATCAAAAACATTGATGTATGTAATGTATTCATCATCAAATGCATTTGAGGTTTTAACACATAACTTACCAGCACTCATACTGACGTCACCGTTGACTATTAATGGTCTTGGGTCATTCGCATGCCAGCATCCGCCCAACAGAAATACCAGAGGAACAATTATAAGTTTGTGCATATCAATCCTACAAAATAGTTTTCGGCAGAGCTGAACGATATAAATCCATGATGGTATCTGGATTTACCTTCCCGTTAAATCCAATATAGTTTGCCTGGATGCCATTGATAAACTCTCTGACTCCAAATGTTTTTAAAACAAAATAGTCAGCAACCACATTGGCTTGTGCTTCCATGCCAAAATCACTTAACTTACTTTTGGTATTAAGTGAATAACTATAATCGGCAAAATTACTAAATAACCCTCTTGTTCTGACCCACATCCCGTTCTGATGCTGCCAGACATGAGTAAGCTCATGCATAAAAAGGTGTTTGAATTCAATTCGTTCCTCTGAAAAATCATGCTTATACAACGCTGCTCTAAAGTAAATATCCCCATTCGGCGCCATGGCTACATTGTCTGACTGCATGCCGAATGGCAGATAACTATCACAATGAACCCAGACATTATAGGACATTGAATTACCAAATATGGTTTTAGCCATTGCCATTTCACCGAGCGTTATTTGCCTCAGCATCGGCTCTTTTATTTCTTTCTTTTTATTTTCCTGCGTAATAATACCCATGCAAACTCCCTTTATATATTACCGGACACCCCTCACATATAGCCCGGATTACGCATTAACTCCATAATTTATTCTGCTGTGCCGATGACAGCCTGTTTATTAAGAATAATAACCCACCGGATTACGGGTTATACCGTTCCGGATTACGCTATATTCATCCGGAACAGTATCATTGCTGACGTATAACTTAAAACCCGCCCTCGGGCTTATTCAGAATATGAGGTAGCAGTAAACTAAAGTGCGTTAATGTACGTTAATAGTATATAGAACAACAAAGCCTTACCGCAAACCCAATTCTGATGTGCATGCATTTTGAGTTGATTTGCGGTAATTTTTTGCCCCATCCATGCCCCGGCACCAAAATTCCCCTGCTATACTCCCATCATCACCCATCACTCAGAAACCACCATGCACAATCTCGCCAACCTACCCAAAGATGAAATGGATAAAGTTAACGTCGATTTAGCTGCATCCGGTATCGCGTACAAAGAAAGACTCGGACTGCCGTATGATCTGTACGAAACAGAAAACCAGCAGCCCGAGCATTTACGCCCGTACTTCAGAGAGAGACTTGAGCACTACAGGGAGATCGGGAAAAGGTTTCCGCGTGGGTTTGAGTATCAGAAGGAAGACTGAGGCTTAACCGGCCAGTTGATATCCGGGGCGGTGGATACGTCCAGCGTCTGCAAC
>NZ_JAODZS010000033.1:0-54755 GCF_029835375.1 Morganella sp. GD04133
ATTGCAGGCGCTTGACGTATCCACAGACGCGGTTATTGTCTGGCCGGTTAAGCCTTAACTTTCCTTCTCATACTCGAACCCGCGTGGAAACCTTTTCCCGATCTCCCTGTAGTGCTCAAGTCTCTCTCTGAAGTACGGGCGTAAATGCTCGGGCTGCTGGTTTTCTGTTTCGTACAGATCATACGGTAGTCCGAGTCTTTCTTTGTACGCGATACCGGATGCGGCTAAATCGGCATTAATTTTGTCTTTTTCGTCTTGGGTGAGGTTGGCGATATTGTGCATGTTGGTTTCGGAGTTGTGGGTGATGATGGGAGTATAGCAGGGGGATTTGTGGCGTGACATGTTCGTGTCGTCATTGCGTGACTATTACGTGCCACTAAAAGTACATTAAATGTCACGGATGTGATGTGTGAATACTGATATATCGTTATTAATCAATTAATTATATCCGGATGCTGTCATTCGTAATGAAAAGGTCACCAGTTCGAATCCGGTATCCGGCACCACTTCGATCGACTCCCATCCCCCCATCCTCCCATCCTCCCATCCTCCCGCCCTCCCATTTCCTGAAGTGCTGACATTGGCACTCACCGGCCTGAATTAACCAGCTCGCCCGGGTGTGTCTCAGGCCGCGAAAGCGGAAATCGTCAATTTAATGCAGCCGGGGCCGGGTCACTGATACGATCCTTTTTTACGGAGGCTTTATTTTTTACTGGTACTTTTATTCTGGATTGATATCGTTTGTTGCCGGAAAACAGCCGGATTGAATGATAAGTTAAATATGGCGGGCTAACGTCACATTAAATCAGCGGATATACTGAACAATGAAAAAAATAACGATAATTTCTGCGTTGGTTGCAGCATCACTATTACTGGGTGGCTGTGATAAAACAGAGGCGGCGGATACAGGACAACATGAGCGTTATGCTGCTCCTTTCGGTCTGACCTGGGGAATGACGGAAGAAGCTCTGGCACCACGGCTCGGCAGTCAGCCGGAAACGGATAACAGCGAATATGCCTGCCCGCTGACCAAAGTGACGTCCAAAACATTTTCCGGCGGATTAAATGAAGCCGGTGAATACGAATTCCGTTTTTTACCGCAGTACGGGCAGCCGGATTTCAGCGGGCTGGTCGGTATTGGTTATTTTTATTCCACAGATGATGAAACAGTATATCAGACGCTGCTGAAAACATTGCAGCACAATCTTGAAGCGGAATATGGTAAACCTTCAATACTGGAAAGCAAAAAAGCAGATGAAGAACATTTCATTTATAAATCGGAAGAAAACGAAATCAGTTTGTTTGTCATGATGCGTGATGCCCGTTTTTATATTTCGCTGGACTACAGTTATTTTCCCACAGAACATCAGGTTTCTCTGAAGAATAATATACAAAAAATAAAAGAGATCTGCATTAAGCAGCGGGGAGAGTAAGTTATCGCTAAGTACAAAAAACCACCGGTTATCCGGTGGTTTTTTATTTGCGGGCGGCCTGTTTATCTGTCACTGATTGCATTGTTTTTTGCATTTTTTATTAAAAGTGCGGTGGTGGAAAAAAATGAACAAATAAAAACTCCGGTTCTTGAGATGGTTCCGACACTGAAAGTCATTATTTTCGGCGTAAATACAGGAATCAGTGGATAAATACGGTCACCGTTTCCTGGCTGATGATCCGTATGTACTGGCGGAAGACAAACTGCAAACCTGTCAGATGAAAATTGACGTAATGGCGGATGTGCTGAAAGCACCACCCCGTTAATCCGCAGAACTGATCCGCTATGTGTTTGCGGATGATTGGCCGAAATAAATAAAGCCGGGCTTAATACAATCAGGCCCGTATCGGGTATTATTACTGAATACCAGACAGCTTACGGAGGACGGAATGTTACCCATTGAGACAACCAGACTGCCTTCTGATTATTAATATTTTTCACTATTAATCAGAAGGAATAAACATGAATTTTACCCGGATTGACCTGAATACCTGGAATCGCAGGGAACATTTTGCCCTTTATCGTCAGCAGATTAAATGCGGATTCAGCCTGACCACCAAACTCGATATTACCGTTTTGCGTACCGCTCTGGCGGAAACGGATTATAAATTTTATCCGGTAATGATTTATCTGATCTCCGGGGTTGTTAATCAGTTTCCGGAGTTCCGGATGGCAATGAAAGATAATGCACTGATTTACTGGGATCGGACCGATCCTGTATTTACTGTTTTTCATAAAGACACTGAAACATTCTCTGTGCTCTTCTGCCGTTATTGTCCGGATATCAGTGAATTTATGGCGGGCTATAATGCGGTAATGGCAGAATATCAGCATGATACTGCATTGTTTCCGCAGGGAGAGTTACCAGAGAACCATCTGAATATATCATCATTACCCTGGGTGAGTTTTGACGGATTTAACCTGAATATCACCGGAAAGGATGATTATTTTGCCCCGGTTTTTACGATGGGGAAATTTCAGCAGGAAGGTGACTGCGTATTATTACCTGTTTCTGTACAGGTGCACCATGCAGTCTGTGATGGTTTTCATGCAGCCCGGTTTATTAATACACTTCAGATGATGTGTAACAACATACTAAAATAAGTTAGTTAATCCTGTAATAAGCCACTGTATCCGGCAGGAATGGTGGCTTTTTTTTATATTTTCACTGTGATCTGTAATCTCGTTTCAGAATCGTTCAGGATCACTGTACGATACTACACCTGTAGTTTGGTAATACCCTTAATAAGAAAGATGCAGTAAAACCATGTAGCGATAATAATAAATTATGCAGTAGTAACAACACCAGAAGAAACAACACCAGAAGAAACAACACCAGAAAAAACATCATGACAGCATAGAAATATGCCTGACGATGTTTAATTAAACAATAAATAAACCGCCATACATAACAGAGGACAGTATTCTGAATGGCATATTTTTATGTTCAGTATAAACGTAAACCCTTGCTATTCCGGGAAGGTCTATTATAAGTTAAGCTGAGCAGGTATTTATTTTGGTTGTATTATTATTACTAAAAATCAGACGATCTGTTAAGTCAAAGCGGGGTATATTTTTATACCCTGCTTTTTTATTTTTCCGCAGAGCGCGGATAATGGATCAGGTTATGCAGTGTCACAATGGTCTTGCCGAGATTAGCGTAAGCGTGCGGAATATCGGCATGGAAGCGCAGGGATTCCCCGGCGGAAACGGTGTGCCATTCATTCCCCAGCTGCAGTTGTAATGCCCCTTCCAGCACAATAACATGTTCGATAACGCCGGGTTCATGTGGGCCGGACTCGCTGAGCGCCCCCGGCAGCAGGTCAATCTTCAGTAAATCCGTTTTCAGTTCATCATCAAATGGGATCAGCGGTGTGACACGCATCCCTGAGCGGGTCTGTTCAAAGACCGGCAGTTTTGCAAAAGCGTGGAGTGCGGATTGCTGTTGCGGTTGCGCACCTTCCAGAAAGACAGAGAACGCCACATTAAAGCCGGTGGCGATTTTCCACAGTGTGGATACCGTCGGGCTGGACTGTCCGCGTTCAATCTGGCCGAGCATAGCTTTGCTGACGCCCGTCAGTTGTGCTGCCTGGCTGAGACTCAGTCCGCGTTCGGCACGCAGTTGTTTAAAAGTTTCAGCAACAGCCGGTGTGATATCGTGCATAAATTGTCATTATTCCGGGTAAATGTCATTGTCCGTTATAGCATCCGGTGATAGAGTCCGGTCGTCTGCTATAACATCCGATGGTGTGTTCCTATGAATAAGTTAACATTTTTTCGTGCCTTTTCTCCAGCAATGATGATGACAGGGCTGGTTGCGGTGCTGGTCGGTTATGCCAGTTCAGTGGCGATTATTTTGCAGGCACTGAATGTGGCGGGACTTGATGCCGCACAAACCGGCGGCTGGCTGATGATGCTGGGGATCGGGATGGGAGTGACAACGATCGGGTTGTCGCTCTGGTATAAAATGCCGGTGCTGACGGCCTGGTCCACACCGGGGATCGCGCTGCTGGTGACCAGTTTGTCGGGGGTGACCATCAATGAAGCCGTCGGCGTGTTTATTTTTGCCTCTGGGCTGATGTTTCTGTGCGGTGTGACCGGTATTTTTGCCCGACTGATGAATTATATCCCGCGCGCACTGGCCTCGGCGATGCTGGCCGGTATTCTGTTACGTTTCGGGCTGACGGCGTTCGGTGCGCTGAATACCAGCTTTGTGCTGTGTGCTGCGATGATAGCCGCGTATGTGGTGATGCGGCGGATTTTCCCGCTGTACGCCATTATTGCTGCACTGATCACCGGTATTACAGTGACCGGGCTGAGCGGTGATCTGCATTTTGTCCGGACGGGTAATGTGTTTGCGCTGCCGGAATTTGTGATGCCGTCATTTACCCTGACATCCCTGATCAGTGTCGGCATTCCTTTTTTTATTGTGTCGCTGGCCTCGCAGAATGCGCCGGGGATTGCGATTTTACAGGCTAACGGTTATCCGCCGCACACCTCTGTACTGCTGAGCTGCTCGTCGCTGGCGGCCATTCTGCTGGCACCGTGGGGTGGGTTCAGTATCTGTATTGCGGCGATCACCGCCGCGATTTGCATGGCGCCGGATGTGCATCCGGACCCGGCACGGCGTTATACCGCAGCTGTCTGGGCGGGGATATTTTATCTGCTGGCGGGGATTTTCGGCGGTGCGGTTTTTATGTTGTTCAATGCCTTTCCGGTGGTTCTGATACAGATCCTGGCCGGGCTTGCTCTGCTGACCACGCTGATGAACAGCCTGCATCAGTCCCTGGCAGATGAGAAAGGGCGGGATGCGGCAATTATCTGCTTTCTGCTGACGGCATCCGGTATTACGCTGCTGGGTATCAGTTCGGCTTTTTGGGGATTGCTGGCGGGTATTGTGGTGCATCAGATTATGGCAATACGCCGGGGCTGAGCGTCAGGCGCAGGAATACCTTAACATTCTGATAAGGTATATAACGGCTTATATTATAGAGTGGAGATAATAAATTCCGCCGATGCTTATACCATTCCGGAGACACCATGAGTTTACAGAATTACCTCGCCACAGAGCGCCATTTCTGGCGCAGTATCGCGCAGGATGTCATTACAGTCAGTGACCGCGCAGAGTGCTATCTGACACCGCTGCCGGTGCCGGTTTTTAACTATATCTATCTGCAGGCCGGTGCGGATAACGCTGAATTTTCACAGGCACAGCAGCTTTTCACCGCCTGCCATAAGCCCCATTGTCTGGTGACGGAGAAATCTGTCGCAGAAGCATTGCACCCGCAGATTATGGCGGCGGGTTATGAAGCTGACGGTGAAACCAGTGCCATGCATCTGTGTGTTGAGGAATGGCAGCCGTCTTCTGTTCTTCCTGCCGGATGCGAGATCCGTGAGGTGAATGATCAGCTTTCGCTGTGGGCGGAGCCGCTGGATGCCGCTTTTCCGGTGGGAGAGGATGACGAAGAAGCGCCGGATTTCAGTATTGTCAGTGACTATATCCGCTATCATCAGCGGGCAATGGCAAACGGTACTGAGCTGCACCATGCCGTTCTGTTGTGTCAGGGGAAACCGGTCAGCTGCATTACGCTGTCGCTGTCAGAATACGGCGCGCGGATTGATGATCTCGGAACTGTTCCTGCATATCAGGGCAACGGCTACGCCACACTGTTGCTGGATTATGCACTGACACTATGCCGGAAGCGGGGTATCCGGGATTGTTATCTGGAAGCGTCGTCCGAAGGATTGAGCCTGTATCAGAAGCTCGGTTTCCGCACACTGTTTAATTATCTGTTTTATGTGAAGGGATGAAGAATGCGTAAGGCCGCCGTCTGTGCGCTGCTGGGTTGTCTGCTGATGGCTCCTGCAATGGCATCAGAAATACAAAATAGCGGGAAAGAAACGGTCCGGACAGACAACCTTGCCCGTCAGGACGGCAGCGATATTCATTACTACCTGCTGCACCGGCAGGCGGAACCTGCCCGAAAATTACTGGTGCTGATTCAGGGTTCAGACTGTAACAGTGCCAAAAACAACCGTTTTATGGTGGATACTTTCGGCGGTGCGTTCCCGGATCATGACATTCTGCTGGTGGAGAAATACGGCATTACCGATGCACTGCCTTTTAATGACCGTGATGGCGAGCGGGCAGATTGCCCGGCGGAAACCATGCTCAATGATTCGCTGTCGGTGCGGGTCAGTGACTATGCTGCGGTGCTCGATCGCCTGAAAGGGGCGTATGACACTGTGCTGCTGTTGGGCGGCAGCGAAGGGGCGACGGTCGCGGAGCACACCGCCCTGGTATCGCCGGTGGTTGACGCGGTGGTAGCCATCAATGGTGGCGGGCGCTTTTTCCTCGATGATGTCACGGACAGCTTCCGTAATAGCCCTCAGCCGCCTGACGAGTCACAGTTAGCCGGTTTTCTGGCATTTACCGATGCGGTAAAACGTAATGAGGTGGCGGACGATATGCTGGTCAGCCAGCACGGGCCGCGCTGGTGGCGTGAGTTTCTGGAAGCCGATGCGCAGCAGACACTGAACGGGCAGATAAAACCGGTGCTGGTTATTCAGACGCTGAATGATACCAATGTCAGTGTTACATCGTTTAAGCAGATGCAGCAAGCGGTGGCGAATCCGGTGGTGACATTCAGAACCTTTGATAATCTGGATCACTATTTTAAAGATTCCGACGGAAACCGGCATACCGGACACGTTCTGTCAGCTATTCGTGACTGGTATGCCCGGCTGTGATCCTGTGCAGATTTCAGGAAAATAAAAAAACAAACGCCCGGCGGTGCGGGCGTTCAGTCAGGTACTGCCGCGTATCAGCGGACAACCAGAACCGAGGTATGGGCGTAACGCACAACCGCTGCGGCGTTGGAGCCGAGCAGATAGGTGGACATATCCGGGCGGCGTGAGCTGATCACAATCAGGTCGCTTTCCAGGGTATCCGCCAGTTTCAGAATCTGATCTTTCGGTGAGCCGGAAACCACGTGCAGTTCAAACTGCTCTGCAGGCAGATTAAAATCACTGACCATCTTCGCCAGCTGCTCTTTGGCGCTGTCCAGAATCTCATCTTTTTCCGGCAGGGTGGCGGCATAGGCAATACCGAAAGAGGCAAAGTGAGAGAATGACGGGATCACCGCGACAAAGTGAATTTTGGCATTTTCAAATTTGGCTAATGTCTGAATTGTCGGGATCACCTCGCGGGTCAGCCCGGTTTCGGAAATATCGATTGGAACTATAATCGTTTTATACATACACACCTCGCAATCTGAAAGCCGGCAAATAAGTTATCAGTCATAGTAACCTGCGTAATGAGCACTATACGTGAAAACGATCAAAATTCACAAATAAACCCCTTAACGGGGCTTAATTGTGTGATGTGGTGACTAACTGAAAATAAAACGGTCGGATTTATCATCCAGAACCTGTTTCAGCAGTACACTCAGCGTGCCGGCAGGGCAGTCCGGATAAGGCTGCCATTTGTTGTTATCCACATAAAAAAGCTGCCAGTTATCATCAGCTTCTGACCAGGTCAGTCTGGCAATGTGTTTTTCGATGATTTGCGGAGTGCCGCACGGGCAGACGAGTTGTTTCTGATAAATCAGTATGTTGTTATTGTCCGTGCGGTACTGAACATCGAACTCATCGGGGATATGACCATTCGGATACAGGCGCTCAGTGAACAGGCGCATGTTCTGCTTTATTTGCTGTGTCTGAACTGAATTAAATTCCATAGCATTACCATTTTGTGACGAACGAAAATGAAAACTTCCCGTTTATCCCGCCAGTGGTTCCGGCGGCTCCGGCCGTATCAGGCAGCGCGTTATCTGCGTAAATTGCGGACCGTCACGGGAGATCATGTTAGCGCATTTCACTGAGGTGAGAAATACTTTTCCGGTGACTTCCGGATAACAGGCAGGGGATAATACAACAAAATTAATCAATCAAAGGAAAACAGACGAAAAAAAACGGTTTCCGCAGAAACCGTTTTTCAGTGTACAGACTGTGGTGTAACGCTGTTATTTTTTGATTTTGATGACAACCGTTTCGCCGACAGTGACCGGACCGGTCATTTTAGTCATCTCTTTGATTTCATCCATATTCGAGATAACCACCGGGGTCAGGGTGGATTTGGCTTTCTCTTCGAGAAGCGCCAGATCAAATTCAAGAACCAGGTCGCCTTTTTGTACGCGCTGGCCTTCTTCCGCAATACGTTTGAAGCCTTCACCTTTCAGTTCGACCGTGTCGATCCCGAAGTGAACAAACAGTTCAATCCCGCTGTCCGATTCAATGGAGAACGCGTGATTAGTTTCAAAAATTTTACCGATTGTACCGTCAACAGGGGCAACGATTTTATTCCCTGCCGGTTTGATGGCAATACCATCGCCGACAATTTTCTCTGCGAAAACAACGTCAGGCACATCTTCGATATTCACAATCTCACCGGACAGCGGTGCCACGATGTCAATCGTGCCGCTGTCTTTTTTATCATCCGAAACCAGCGACTTCAGTTTGTCAAACAGACCCATGAATACTCTCCTAATTGTTGATACGGGACCGGGCGTGAATTTGGCGTTCTCAGCACAGGGTTTTTTCTTTGGTGAAAGTTTCCACCAGTGCCATCAGTTCTGTTGCCGTCGGCTGAGCGAGTGCCTGTTCAGCCAGTGCTTTCGCATCTTCATAATGCGTATTGCGGATCAGTTTTTTGATACGCGGGATAGCAATAGAACTCATACTAAATTCATCTAAACCCATGCCCAGCAACAATAACGTTGCACGTTCATCACCCGCCAGCTCACCACACATTCCGGTCCATTTCCCTTCCGCGTGGGAAGCGTCAATGACTTGTTTGATAAGGTTCAGCACCGCAGGAGACATCGGGTTGTAGAGATGGGAAATCAGCTCATTTCCGCGATCCACAGCCAGAGTATACTGCGTCAGGTCGTTGGTTCCAATACTGAAAAAATCGACTTCTTTTGCAATGTGACGTGCATTAATTGCTGCCGCCGGGGTTTCCACCATGATACCAACTTCAATAGTTTCATCAAAAGGTTTCTGTTCATCCCGCAGCTGCTGTTTCATTTCGTCCACTATCTTATTGAGTTCGCGGACTTCTTCGACGGAAATCACCATCGGGAACATGATGCGCAGCTTTCCGAAAACCGAGGCACGTAAAATTGCGCGCAGCTGGGTATCGAGAATTTCACGGCGATCCAGACAGATACGGATGGCGCGCCAGCCGAGGAACGGGTTTTCCTCTTTCGGCAGATTCATATACGGCAGGTCTTTATCACCGCCGATGTCCATAGTGCGGACAATAATGGCTTCATCCGGCATCGCCTGAGCGACGTCTTTGTAAGCACGGAACTGCTCTTCTTCGGTCGGCAGCGAGTCGCGATCCATAAACAGGAATTCGGTGCGGTATAAACCGACACCTTCCGCACCGTTGCGTTCCGCACCCGGCATATCGCGCACGGTACCGATGTTGGCACAGACTTCCACCTGATGACCGTCAAGGGTAATCGCAGGCAGGTCTTTAAGTTTTGCCAGTTCGGCTTTTTCCGCCAGATAGTCATCGCGCACTTCTTTCATGCGCTCAATCTCTTCTTCAGACGGATTGAGATAAATGGTGTTATTAACCGCATCCAGAATCAGGTAATCATCACTGCTAATATTTTCAGTGGCATTACCGGTACCGACCACGGCAGGGATTTCCAGCGAACGGGCCATGATGGAAGTGTGGGAAGTCCGGCCGCCGATGTCGGTGATAAAGCCCAGCACTTTTTTCAGGTTCAGCTGTGCGGTTTCGGACGGTGTCAGGTCTTTGGAGACCAGGATCACTTCATCAGCGATGGCGCTGAGGTCGATAATCGGCATGCCGAGGATATTTTTCAGCAGGCGGTTACCGATATCGCGGACATCTGCCGCGCGTTCTTTCAGATACTCATCATCAAGACCTTCCAGGGCGGTGGCCTGTTCTTCAATCACCTGGTTGACCGCGTAATCGGCGGTTTTTTTGCTTTTGATGATGTCAGTGATTTCGTTTTCAAGCTCCTCGTCTTCGAGCAGCATGATATGACCTTCAAAAATTTCGGCTTTCTCGGCACCGAGATTTTTTTCAGCGGTTTCTTTGATGGCATTCAGCTGTGCGGACGCTTTGGCGCGGCCTTCAGTGAAACGCCGGATTTCAGCATCAATCTGCTCAGCAGAAATCGACTTCTGGCTGATAATGATAGGTTCTTCTTTGAGTAACAACGCTTTACCAAAAGCGATACCCGGTGAAACAGAGATTCCTGAAACCATAATAATACCTTTGAGTTTACTGGGGGACGTACAGCAGCGGGCTGCGTGAGCGTACCCGGAAACGGACTATCCCCGGCATGACACGGCGGCCGGGGATCCTGGCAGGTGAGGGCGGAAGGAGATTACTCCAGTTCACCCATCAGTTTGACGAGGTGCTCTACCGCTTTCTGCTCATCTTCACCTTCTGCGGCGATAGTCACCACGGTACCCTGTGTCAGACCCAGCGTCTGTAACTTGAACAGGCTTTTGGCGCTGGCGCTTTTGCCGCCGGAAGTCAGGGTGATGTCAGAAGCGAAGGTTTTGGCTTCTTTGACAAACTGAGCCGCAGGACGGGTGTGCAGGCCGTTAGGAGCAGTAATGGTGACTTCTTGCTGATACATAGCGTTACCTCATGTTTGAAATTTTTTATCGGCAGTTAATATTAAGACATATAACAGTAATCATAGCCGGAGCAAGTAAAATAGCACAACCCGAAGATTCGACATACGTATTTGGTGTCATTATTTTGAGCTGTGAAATAATTACTTTTTTAATACTAAACAACCGCACAAAAATCACCCTGCAGAGTGTCAAACTTTGATCCGTTGCACAAAAAAAGCACCCTTTGCGGGTGCTTTCGAGGTCAGGCAGGACGGGAACTGAATCCGTTCAGTTGATCAGTTTTCACTGATATCGGCGAACAGGGCCGTACTGAGGTAACGTTCACCGGAAGACGGCAGGATCACCACGATATTTTTACCCTTAAATTTATCTTCTTTCGCAAGACGTTCCGCAGCAATGACTGCTGCCCCGGATGAAATACCGGCCAGAATACCTTCGCGCTCCATCAGTTTACGGGCGGTGGCGAAAGCATCTTCGTTGCTGACCAGCTCGACGCGGTCAATCAGGCTCAGATCCAGGTTGCCCGGGATAAAACCGGCGCCGATACCCTGAATTTTGTGCGGGCCCGGTTTGATCTCTTCCCCGGCTAGCGCCTGGGTGATCACCGGGGAACCTTCCGGCTCGACAGCCACGATAGTGACGTCTTTTTTCCCTTTGATGTTTTTCAGGTAACGGGCGATACCGGTGATGGTGCCGCCGGTGCCGACACCGGCAACCACGACATCCACATTGCCGTTAGTGTCTTCCCAGATTTCCGGGCCGGTGGTTTTTTCGTGGATCGCCGGGTTGGCCGGGTTGCTGAATTGTTGTAATACGATATAGCGGGACGGATCAGACGCGCTGATTTCATCGGCTTTTTCAATCGCGCCTTTCATGCCTTTCGCTCCCTCGGTCAGTACCAGGTTGGCTCCCAGGGCTTTGAGCAGTTTACGGCGTTCGATACTCATGGTATCCGGCATGGTCAGGGTAAGTTTGTAACCACGGGCGGCAGCAACATACGCCAGTGCAATCCCGGTGTTACCGCTGGTCGGTTCCACCAGTTCCACACCCGGTTTCAGGATGCCGCGTTTTTCCGCGTCCCAGATCATATTGGCACCGATACGGCATTTGACGCTGAAGCTCGGGTTGCGGGATTCCACTTTCGCCAGAATATTGCCGTGACCAAAATGTTTGAGGCGCACCAGCGGTGTGTGACCAATGGTTAGCGAGTTATCTTCATATATCTTACTCATCGGTTTTCCTTATAGGGTTATTCATAATCGGACTAAATATAAAACCACATTACCCGCTGACCGGCGGAAAGGAAATACATAATCGGCATATCCTTATAACCGGACAGACGATCCATAGCGAAAAGGTATAAGGCGCAGGAAAACGGCAGGGCGGTGTGATAACCACCCTGCACGGAAGGGCGTTGCGGATCAGTCGCGGACAAACTGTGCGCGGTAGCGATCCACCCACAGCGCGGTGGCACCGCAGACCGCCGCAGGCATAATGAACAGGTTCACAAACGGGATCATGGTCAGCACACTGACCAGCGAACCGAACTGGAGATTGGTCATATTATCGCGGCGCAGGGTGTTTTTCATTTCCGGAAAACTGACTTTGTGATTATCAAACGGGAAATCCCCGTACTGCACAGACATCATCCAGGCACCGAAAATAAACCAGAGCACCGGTGCGAGTGTCTGCCCGATCCCCGGAATAAAAAACAGGATCAGCAGAATAACGGCACGCGGGATGTAATAGAGCAGCTTAACCATCTCCCGTTTCAGAATACGCGGGATATCTTTTATCAGATCTGCCCAGCCCTGATCCGGCGCGGGACGCCCGGTGAGTTCCGCTTCCAGTTTTTCTGACAGCCAGCCGTTAAACGGCGAGGCAATGATATTGGCGAGCGTGCTGAAAAAATAGGTGAAGATCAACAGCACGGAGATCACCGCCACCGGCCAGATAAAATAATCCAGCCATTGCAGCCAGCCCGGTACTTTGTCCATCAGCCAGGCTATCCACCCGCTGAACTGACTGAACAACCACCAGAGCGCACCGCCCATTACCACGATATTGGCCAGCAGCGGCAGAATCACGAAGGCCCGGAGACCCGGACGCATCATCAGCCGCCATCCTTGTGCAACATATGCAAAACCGCTGAGCGGCCTGACAGGATTTGTCATACTTCCTATTCACTCCTATGATTGTAAAACGTTATACTATCAGACTGAGCTATTGATTTGTTCGGTCACAAATGAAATGTCAGGATGAAAAATCAGTCAAAAAGAGCAATTCAATGATCTTTATTGCAAGAAATACGTGCAGGGACTTGAACTTAACATCATTGACAAATACTCTTGTAATCAAACGATAGTATTTTGCCATGGTGGCCTTTAATTTAAACAACAGAGATAGCACTGATGCAAGATTTGCGTCTGATATTAATCGTTGTGGGTGCGGTAGCAATCATCGCATTGTTACTCCACGGACTGTGGACGAGCCGTAAAGAGCGTTCTTCCCTGTTTCGCGCGCGCCCCATGAAGCGTCGAAAATACGAGTCACAGGACGAAGCTGCTGATGACATGTCAGAAGCACACGGTGCCCGTCATTCTGCTGCATTACCGGACGATCCGGCTCCGCAGATCTCTCCGTATTCAGAAGCGCAGAATGAGCAGGATCCGTTATTATCTGCCGGCAGAATGTCTCCGTCACCGGAGCCGGAAGAACCGCCTGTGATACCGAAAGCGCAGAGTCCGCGCCGTCAGCCGGTAAAAACACCGGAAGCCGAGCCGCAAATCGGATTATTTGATGCCCTTGAGCAGGAAGCCCCGGCACCACAGGTTGCGGTTACCCCGGCGCCGGAAGTGATGACAACTGCTGCCGTGATAACGGCGGCTGAAACAGATACGCCTCACGAGGAACAACCGGCAGCTGAGCCGGAGCCGGTTGTTGCGGTGCAGGAAGATGCGCCGCACAGCAGTGCGGAAAACAATGAGCTGGTGCTGGCACTGTTTGTGTCTGCCCATCCGGGACAGATGGTCGCGGGTGACATTTTGCGCACGGCTGTTGAGCAGGCCGGGTTCCGTTTCGGGGCGATGAACATTTATCACCGTCATGTCGATCCGGCAGGCAGTGGTCCGGTATTATTCAGTCTGGCCAATATGGTGAATCCGGGCACGTTTGTGCCGGAGCAGATGGAAGAGATCGAAACCCCGGGTGTGGCCATGTTTATGATGGTGCCGTCCTATGGTGATGCAAGCCAGAACTTCAAACTGATGTTACAGGCCGCTCAGCGTATCGCCTCTGATGTCGGTGGTGTGGTACTGGATGAGGAGCGCAAAATGCTGACACCGCAGAAAATTGAGGTGTATAAGGCACGCATCCGCAAAGTTCTCGTTGCCAAACAGAACTGAGACCCACAAATCGCACAAAAACCCCCGCAATGACGGGGGTTTTTTTCAGGTATAAACAGATTGCAGATTACTATGATGCCAAAAAATAACGAAAACGACATTGAACAGCTGCGCGCCGCGTTGCGCCATCATGAATACTGTTATCACGTGCTGGATAACCCGGAAGTGCCGGATGCGGAATATGACCGCCTGATGCAGCGTCTGAAAGCGCTGGAAGCGGCGCATCCGGAACTTATCACACCTGACTCCCCGACACAGCGGGTCGGGGCATCACCACTGAGTGCGTTTGAACAGGTACGACATGAAATTCCGATGCTGTCACTGGATAACGTGTTTGATGAGGAAAGCTATCTCGCCTTTGACAAACGTGTGCGTGATCGCCTGAAAGACACGCAGGATCTGACATTCTGCTGTGAGCTGAAACTCGACGGCCTGGCGGTCAGCCTGCTGTATGAAAACGGCAGTCTGGTGCAGGCGGCGACCCGGGGGGACGGCACCACCGGCGAGAATATTACCGCCAATGTGCGGACAATCCGCGCGATTCCGCTGAAACTGCGCGGGGAAAATATCCCGCAGCGTATTGAGATCCGCGGCGAAGTTTTTATGCCGCAGAACGGCTTTGAGGCCATGAATGAGGAAGCGCGCCGCACCGGGGGCAAGGTGTTTGCCAACCCTCGCAATGCCGCGGCAGGCTCACTGCGCCAGCTGGATCCGTCTGTCACAGCGAAACGTCCGCTGACTTTTTTCTGTTACGGTGTGGGTGTGCTGGAAGGCGGTATACTGCCGGGCAGCCACTATGATCGCCTGCAGCAATTTAAAGCCTGGGGCTTACCGGTCAGTGATCGTGTGATGCGCTGCACCGGCAGTCAGGCAGTGCTGGATTTCTATCACAATGTGGAAGAGAGCCGCCCTGTGCTGGGCTTTGATATTGACGGTGTGGTGATCAAAGTGGATTCCATTGCACAGCAGGAGGCGCTGGGGTTCGTGTCCCGCGCCCCGCGCTGGGCGACAGCCTTTAAATTCCCTGCCCAGGAACAGATGACCGTTGTCCGTGATGTGGAATTCCAGGTCGGCCGTACCGGTGCGATTACCCCGGTTGCCCGTCTGGAGCCGGTGCTGGTGGCCGGTGTGACGGTCAGTAATGCCACGCTGCATAATGCGGATGAAATCAGCCGTCTCGGCCTGAAAATCGGCGATACGGTGGTTATCCGCCGTGCCGGGGATGTGATCCCGCAGGTGGTGGGTGTGGTGGAATCAGAGCGTCCGGCAGATGCGCGGGATATTGAATTTCCGCTCAGTTGCCCGGTGTGCGGGTCAGATATCGAACGGGTGGAAGGCGAGGCCGTTGCCCGCTGTACCGGCGGTCTGATTTGCGGCGCGCAGCGCAAAGAAGCACTTAAACACTTTGTCTCCCGCCGCGCTATGGACGTGGACGGACTGGGAGACAAAATTATCGACCAGCTGGTGGATGCGGAATATGTGAAAACGCCGGCCGATTTGTGGCGGCTGACCCCCGGTAAGCTGACCGGGCTTGATCGCATGGGGCCAAAATCGGCACAGAAACTGACTGACGCACTGGCGGCATCAAAACAGACCACTTTTGCCCGTTTTCTTTATGCCCTGGGGATCCGCGAAGTCGGCGAAGCCACGGCGGCCAATCTGGCAGAGCATTTCGGCACCCTGGAGGCTTTGCAGCAGGCAGATACAGAGGCACTGAAAGCCGTTCCCGATGTGGGGGAGGTTGTCGCGAAACATGTGGTCAATTTCTTCCGCGAACAGCATAACCGGGAGGTTATCACTGATCTGACCGGGGATATCGGTATCAGCTGGCCGGATGTGGTGGCGGTGGATGCATCGGCACTGGATAATCCGTTTGCCGGTAAAGTGGTTGTACTGACCGGCTCACTGCAGATCCTGACCCGTGATGAGGCGAAAGATCGGCTGACGGCGCTGGGGGCAAAAGTCACCGGCAGTGTCTCGAAGAAAACCGATCTGGTGGTTGCCGGAGAAGCCGCAGGTTCCAAGCTTGTCAAAGCGGAAGAGCTGGGCATTAAAGTGATCAATGAAGATGAATTTATTGCGCTGCTGAACTGACAGACAACCTGAAAAACGGTCTTCCGCAGAAGACCGTTTCAGTCACATCAGGAGAGATGATGGAGAAAGAAGATTTAGTGGCTGTCGCTAACACGGCTATGCCATTTGGTAAATACAAAGGCTGCCGTTTAATTGACCTTCCCGAGGAATACCTGCTCTGGTTTGCCCGTAAAGACAGTTTCCCGGAAGGGCGCCTGGGCCAGCTGATGCAGATCACCCTCGTGATTAAAACCGAAGGGTTAAGTGGTCTGATAAAACCGCTTAAACGTCCTGCTCACTGATCCCGGGTCAGTGCATCGATGACTTTCCGGCTCAGTATACGAAACTGGCGCTGTTCATCGTCATCAAGACTTGCAAATACTTTTTCTGCATTGCGGGTGCGTCCTGTTGCCGCGCGGGACAGAAACTCTTCACCTTCGGGGGTCAGCTGAGTCACCAGTTCCCGTTTATCGGTCTCCGACTGATACTGGGAAACAAACTGGTGTTTTTTCAGTGCCCGTAATGATTTCGAGACATTCTGGCGTGAAATCCCGAGTTTCTGACTTAAATCCGACGGGGTTAAATCCCCCTGAAGGCGCAACATTTCCATTACGTCATACTGTGCCCATGTCACCTTTTCAGGTGAGCTGATGGTCCGTTGCGCTACCAATGTACACTGTAACAATGACAGTGTATTTTCCAGTTCCTTGAATGACATAACACCTCCCTTTTATCCTCACCCTTAGTTTAGCTGAAAGGCAAAATCAGGAAAAGGAAGTTGATTAACAAAAGTTAATCAATTAAGCTTTTGGTTAACTAAAGTTAATTAAAAGGTGATGTGATGACTGACTTTCAACAGAAGATTATTCTGGTTACCGGTGCGTCAACCGGAGTAGGTGAAGGAATTGCCCGTGAATTACTGAAAAGAGGCGCTAAAGTTGCGATTACCGGGCGAAATCCGGAACATCTGCAAAAGGCAATAAATGAGTGGGATCCTACGGGGTATAGCGTGCTGGCAATTGAAGCAGATGTACGTAAATCGATCGATTGCAGGCGGATGGTGAGCACGGTATTAGATAAATTTGGTGCTTTGCACGGACTGGTGAACAATGCCGGGATCACCGGGCCGCACGGCGTGAAGATTGCGGATTACGATGCTGAGGCCTGGCAGGATGTGATGGATACGGATGTGACCGGCACATTCCTCGGGATGAAATTCGGTATTCCGGCCATTATCAAAAGCGGTGGCGGAGCGATAGTGAATTTATCAGCCTGTAACGGCGTCACCGGTATTGCGGGAATTGCGCCTTATACTGCGGCCAAGCACGCGGTACTCGGACTGACACGGGCGGCGGCACTGGAATATGCAGAGCAGGGGGTGAGGATTAACGCGGTCGGTCCGGGCTATGTGGCAACACCGAATATTCTGGCGTTACCGCAGGATGTGCAGACCATGATGGCGGAGAGTCACCCGATGAAACGGATGGCAGCGCGGGAAGAGGTGGCAAAAATGGTGGCGTTTCTGTTATCAGATGACAGTCGTTTTTGTACCGGCGGGTTTTATCCGGTGGATGGCGGGTATACCGCACAATGACAGGAAGGCAGAAACGAAAAACCCCGGTCAGAGACCGGGGTTTGAATTTGGTGGAGCTAAGGGGGATCGAACCCCTGACCTCTTGCATGCCATGCAAGCGCTCTCCCAGCTGAGCTATAGCCCCGGAAAACCGGATGTCACGGTATTTATCAGTCACCAACGATTTGGTGGAGCTAAGGGGGATCGAACCCCTGACCTCTTGCATGCCATGCAAGCGCTCTCCCAGCTGAGCTATAGCCCCGATAAAATCGACTGGACGCGCAGCATAATAGGCAAGGTTCCCTGAACTGTCAACGGGTTAATATGAAATTCGTGTGTGACCGGTGAAAAAGCCGTCAATTCAGTAAAATGACAAAAAAATACCCGGCACTAAGCCGGGTATTGAGATTGCCGATAGTGATTACTGTGCTTCGCGTTCAGCAATAAAGGCCAGCGCCATATCGATACGCGCCAGAGAACGGGACTGACCAATCGCATGTACGGTCACATCCAGGCCCGGAGACTGACCGGCACCGGTCACAGCAACACGTAACGGCATACCGACTTTACCCATCCCGATTTCCAGCTCATCAGCCGTTGCCTGAATGGCTTCGTGTACGGCTTCCGGTGTCCAGGTGGTCAGGGCGGCCAGTTTGGCTTTAACCACTTCCAGCGGCTGACTGGCAACCGGACGCAGATGTTTTTTCGCGGCATCAGCATCGAAGCTGTCAAAGTCTTCATAGAAGTAACGGCAGGTTTCCGCCATTTCTTTCAGTGTTTTGCAGCGCTCGCCCAGCAGGCGGACCAGATCTGCCAGTTCCGGCCCGTTGCGGGTATCGATCCCGGCATTTTCAATATGCCACTGCAGATAAACGGCCACTTCTTCCGCCGGCATACTGTTAATATAGTGGTGGTTGAGCCACTGTAATTTCTCAGTATTGAATGCACTGGCAGATTTGCTGACGGCTTCCAGGGTGAACAGCTCCGTCATTTCTTCAATGCTGAAGATTTCCTGATCGCCGTGAGACCAGCCCAGACGCACCAGGTAGTTCAGCAGCGCCTGCGGCAGATAACCGTCATCGCGGTACTGCATCACACCCACTGCACCATGGCGTTTGGATAATTTTTTGCCGTCGTCGCCGTTGATCATGGAGACGTGGGCGTATTCCGGTACCGGTGCGCCGAGCGCTTTCAGGATGTTGATCTGGCGCGGTGTATTGTTGATATGGTCTTCACCACGGATAACATGAGTGATTTCCATATCCCAGTCATCGACAACCACACAGAAGTTATAGGTCGGGGAACCATCAGTACGGCGGATAATTAAGTCATCCAGTTCCTGGTTGCTGAATTCAATCGGCCCGCGGATTTTGTCATCAAAAATAACCGAGCCTTCCTGCGGGTTACGGAAACGCACCACATGCGGCTCATCCGCAGTATGGTTATGGGCATGATCACGGCAGCAACCGTCGTAACGCGGCTTCTCATTATTCGCCATCTGTTTTTCACGCAGGGCTTCCAGGCGCTCTTTGGAGCAATAGCAGCGGTAAGCGGTACCGTTTTCAATCATGGTGTCGATCACCTGATTGTAGCGGTCAAAGCGTTTGGTCTGGTAATACGGGCCTTCATCCCAGCTGAGATTTAACCAGTTCATCCCGTCCATAATGGCGTCGATAGCTTCCTGAGTTGAGCGTTCAAGATCGGTATCTTCTATACGCAGGACAAATTCACCGTGGTTGTGACGGCTGTACAGCCAGGAGTACAGAGCGGTACGTGCGCCGCCCACATGCAGGTAGCCGGTAGGGCTGGGTGCGAAACGGGTTTTTACTTTACTCATTGGAATGCCTTTCATAACGTCTGCGCCAGACGTAGTGGATGAAGAAATACGATGCGGGATATTTTAGCACTGAGACATAATTCCTCAATGAAAAGGGGAAAAGAAGGCCGAAAAAGTCATTTTTCCCGTGTTAAAAGGAAAAATATATGACAAAACAGGACGTTTTTGCAGCAATGAATCTGACGGCGATCACGATTTATCCGGTTTCTGCTTACATACTGCGCGCGGATGGCGATAATCAGAACAGGGTGACTAAAATTACAACGAACGATCATTTTCTTTCGAAAAAGCGTTGACTCAAACGCGCAGATCCCTATAATGCACCTCCATCACGACGGGCGATTAGCTCAGTTGGTAGAGCATCTCCCTTACAAGGAGGGGGTCACTGGTTCGAGCCCGGTATCGCCCACCATTCTTTTTAAGAATGAACGTTGTGATAGTGAAGTAAAGCAGTAAATGTTATGAATGGGCGATTAGCTCAGTTGGTAGAGCATCTCCCTTACAAGGAGGGGGTCACTGGTTCGAGCCCGGTATCGCCCACCATTCATAATAATGATGTAAGTTGCAGTCATCCTGAAGTGGGCGATTAGCTCAGTTGGTAGAGCATCTCCCTTACAAGGAGGGGGTCACTGGTTCGAGCCCGGTATCGCCCACCACTTCACATGATTCTCCCGCATCACTCAGGTATGGGTCGTTAGCTCAGTTGGTAGAGCAGTTGACTTTTAATCAATTGGTCACAGGTTCGAATCCTGTACGACCCACCATTCCTGAAAATCAATCCCAAAGATGGGTCGTTAGCTCAGTTGGTAGAGCAGTTGACTTTTAATCAATTGGTCACAGGTTCGAATCCTGTACGACCCACCATCTTTCTTATTTCCCCTGTATTTTATCTTCCTGTTTCTGTCTGTTTCTCGGTACACTCAATCAGATTTTTGTGATCTGCTTCATGCTGTTCCATTAAAGTTTTTAACCGGTCTGCCGTTATTCCCCTGTATCAGTCACGATTTTTTGTGATCTCTCTTTTTAAAACAAACACTGACGTCGTTTCGGAGTCCGGAGCGGCATATCTGTATTTCTTTCAGCATGGAGTTCTGTTCCGATGTCGTGGCCTGTTCCTGAATTTCCGGTTAAACGTGATGCACCGGGCGCCAAAATTACGCTGTGGCTGGGGTTGCTGTTCGTCGTTCTGGCCCTTATCTTTTTTCTCGATTTCTGTATTTTAAAACTCCCGCTGACGGAAGTGCTGATTTTTATCTATCTGCCGTACATTCTTATCTGGATGTGTCTGTTCACTTACGCTATGCACCGTCATGAGCAGGCGCGGATCGCCTGTCAGAGCTGGAATGCCTCCATTACTTTCAAACGCAATGAGTGGGTCAACTGGTGCCAGCGCAAACTGATGGTTACCGGGGTTTCATTGCTGATGCCGAAAAGTGTCAGACAGGTTTATACCTCAGAGCGGAAACAACGGACAGAAGAGGAAGATAAACAGCTGCTTGCCGGTTATGACCATTCTGTCGAAGCGGTTTTTACCGCACTGGCAAAAGATCTGGATCAGCAGCATGAAGGTTATCAGTCAAAATTAAAAACGGTGTATGTTATCACCCCGAATCCGCTGCAAAATACAGAAATTGAACGCAATATAACGAAAATCTGGGGCTGTGCGACGGAATTTATTCAGACACCGGAAGATATCGGTCATCTGTTTGATGAGGAAGACAACAGCGCCATGTGGCTGCTGGTCGGGCTGAATATCTGGCAGGCGGGGCAAATTCCTGCGTACCATGAAATGGCAAGTGCTGTTCTGCTGACATCCTGCTACTACTTTGAGCGCAATACCTTTCCGTTTAACGGCAGCCTGTCCCGCTTTATGCCAATCAATGAAATGCAGTTATCTGCCGATCTGCCGATGCTGGAAAAAATGAACCTGCTGGATAAAGAGGAAGAAAAATCCTTCTGGCTGATGCGGGAAAATGAACTGGCGCAGGATGTGATTTATCAGTACTGCAATAAAGCGCAGAGCCGTACTTTCCTGAAAAATAATATCTATATTGCGGATAATCAGGTCAGCGCCGACAGAGAAGCGGTTTTTGTGATGGCAATGATGCTGATAAAAGCGATGGAGACCCTCAGCCCGCAGTGTCTGCTGATGATGGACAGTGATGGCCTCGGGTATGCCACCGTGGTCGGGTGCGAAGTCCGCTGACACAACATTCCGGTGGTGAGATACCACCGGAATCACTTACTTTTCCTGACTTGCGCGGATAGCCGCAGCCAGTTCAGCCAGTTTTTTATCATCTGCCCGCTCACAGTCGTGAGATGACAAAAATCCCGGATACTGCGTGTAAAACGCGGGTTGTTTATGCTCTATCGGCCGCCATTCTGTCATATCCGCAGTGCCGTGCATCGGGCTGAGTTTACTGTGGATATGATCCACGCCGTAACCCTCGAAAAACATGCCGCAGCGTGCGACATCCGGAAATGCTTTTTCCAGCACTTTTGCCACTTTTTTGGTCGCCAGTACCAGACCGGTCAGAACATCATCTTCCAGATCAAACGCATAGCTCGGGTAATGCGCTTTCGGGATCACCACCGTAAAGCCGTCGGTATTGGGAAATATCGACAAAAATGCCAGATAATGCTCATCTTCCCAGATCTTATGGCAGGGCGCTTTCCCCGCCGCGATATCACAAAAAATACACGCCATTTATCAGACTCTCCCGGTCAGTGAACAGGTCATACCCAACATACAGGATAGGGCACGGAAATACCATTATGCCGGCGGTAAATCAGTCACTTAGAGAAAACTTTATTATTTTCAGTAAGTTGCTATAATGGATGAACGTTCACAACAATGAGGAGTTTATTATGCGAACTAACAGAGCGGCGAGACGTTTGTTAGGAATGCCCTATACATTCAGTAAAGGGAAATCAAAAATTAACATCTTTATTGCAGCCACCGCAGATGAAAACGCGGATAACATCCCGCCGGCGCTGAAGTCAAAAAGCAAAATCTGTGTAATTCAGGACGACAATAAAAAAACCCGGACCTATCACAAAATCGAGACACATTATCCGGGCTATATGGCATGCTGATACCACTGCACATGTGATGACGGCATGATGCAATAAGAAAAGGGGCTGCGGCCTCTTTTTTAATGTGCAATAACTCGCAACCTGAACAAATTCTGTTTATGCTGACAGCACAACAATTAAAACCATTCAGCATGTGATGACGGCAGGGGATGATGGACTATTTGTATTATGCGGGGCAGGGGCTCGGTATTGTTGCGTTTATTATCGGGACAACGGTTTTTATCCAGCGCAATGAGCGGAAGCTCAAAATCCGGTTATCAATTTACACCGCCATTATGGCATCCCACTTTTTTCTGCTTGGTGCATATCCCGCCGGGATCAGTGCCACGCTCAACAGCATCCGGACGTATGTGTCCATCAGTCACCGCCAGCGTTGGGTGCTGTGGTTATTTGTTTCGCTGACGCTGATTCTGGCTGTCCCGAATATCCGCACCTGGCAGGAAGTGTTGCCGGTAACGGGCACCCTGATGAGCACGTTTGCATTTTTTCTGCTGACGGGATTGCGTATGCGGTATGTAATCTGGTGTTCAACGGCGTGCTGGGTGGTGTATAACGCCTGGCTGGGAACGGTCGGCGGCACACTGATTGAATCGACGTTTCTGGTGATCAACGGTTGGGCAATTTTCCGTTTCCGGCGTCTGATAAAACAGGGAATTAATCCGTTCAGTTAAGCGGTTCCGGCTGCTCATCCGGGGGAAGTGTGTTTTCCGGATTACCGGGACTGCTGTCATCACCGGAGCCGGTTTCGCGCATCACCTCGTTACACATAAAGTAGAGGTTCGGACGGCGTTTGGCGATATATTTCAGGCGGTGTTCACACTCATGTTTGGTATAGATATCTTCCGTGACCGGCAGTGCTTCACAGGCATCGCCGCCGCAGGTACTCACCAGTAGCACAAATCCGATAGTTTCTAACATAAACATCCGCCGGTTTTATTTCAGAGGCGCCATTATGTCGTAAAGGGTTGCCTGCCGTCCAGTTTTTATACGGCGAAGGGGTCATCACCGGCGGATAGATATTTCCTGCCGGACATTGCTTTTGCGGATGTATTTCGTGGCTGAATCCGGGTTGAAATGTAACCGTTTCATTGAAAAATGTGGCGGTAAGCGATAACTTTTACTTGAATGAGGTAAATGGTAATGATTATTATTGTCAGCACTATTTGCGTAAAGACAATGAGGAATCAGCATGCGTATCGGGATGAGTGTGGCAGCAGCATTACTGGGCGTGGTATCAACCTCTGCCCTGGCACTGGAATATCCGCTCGGGCAGCCTGTTATCAAAAACGGTATGGAGATTCAGGGTGTGTATCTGCAGCCGATCACCATGGCGGTGGAAGGCAAACATGAAATGCATCACCTGGCGGCGGATAAGTCAGATATCCATCTGGAAGCAGATATCCATGCCGTTGAGGAAAACCCGAACGGCTTCGCGGAAGGGGACTGGATCCCGTATCTGAAAGTGGATTACAAAGTCACCAAACTGGATGATCCGAAGAAAGCCCAGTCAGGTACCTTTATGGCGATGGTTGCCAGTGATGGCCCGCATTACGGTGAAAACCTGAAGCTGGATGGCTACGGTAAATATCGCGTCGAATACCGCATCTCTCCGCCGAGCATGAACGACAATGTGGCTTTCGGTCGTCATATTGACAAAGAAACCGGTGTTGCTCCGTGGTTTGAGCCGTTTGATGTCTCCTGGGACTTCGAATATGCCGGTACCGGCCGCAAAGGCAGTTACTGAGTTTATTATTTAAGGAAAACAGCAGGCCGGTAACCGCGGTCTGCTGTCCGGACACCGGATGTCACTACCCCGCTGAGGTCACTCATGAAACTCATTGTTATGGCACTGTGTTTATCGGTGCTTTCCCTGATGTCACTGCCCGCCGCGGCGGCAGAGAAATTCACTGTCGAACTGGAAATGAATAACGGCGAACTGACACCGCCGGTACTGAAGGTACCCGCGAAAACGCCGATCCGCATTAAAATCTCCAATACCGGTACCGAACCGGTCGAATTTGAAAGCACCCAGCTGCGCAAAGAGAAAGTGCTGGCGCCGGGAGCGTCTTCCGTGGTGGTGATTGCACCGCTCAAACCCGGAAAATATACCTTTTTTGATGATTTTCATCTGTCGCACCCGGCCGGTGAAATTATCGCGGAATAAGTGTCAGTTCACAGGAATTCATTATGGGACAGGTTCTTTTTGTCGTCTGGCGTGAAAGCTTTGAAGCTCTGCTGGTGGTCGGCATCATTTATGCGTGGATAAAACAACACCCGGATGCCGCCGCAGGGCGCCGCTATCTCTGGGGTGGTGTGGCACTGGGTGTTGCGCTGTCGCTCTTTCTCGCACTGCTTATCTATGGCGTGTTTAATGTGCTGGATGACAGCGGTCAGACGTACTTTATGATTGGCATGTCGCTGTTCGCGGCAGTCCTGATTGTGCAGATGGTGTACTGGATGCAGCAACACAGTGCATCACTGAAATCCGGCATTGAGCAGGAGATGAATGACAGCGCCCGGCAGCACTCCTGGTGGGGTGCGTTGTTTATTGTGGCGATCGCAATAGCCCGTGAAGGTAGTGAAATAGTGGTGTTCCTCTCCGGTATTGTGATGGGACTGAATGCGGACACCCTGTGGTCATTTACCGGGGAAGTCGTGGCCGGTATCGCCGTGGCGGCACTGACGTTGTGGCTGTTTCTGTTCACCTACCGGAAAATTGCCTGGAAATGGTTTTTCCGCATCACCGGTATTGTGCTGTTGTTCCTGGCCTGTTCTCTGCTGCTCAAAGGAACGGAAGAAATCGTCAACCTGCTGACCGAGCATGATATCGAACTGAATGACTTCCTTATCTATCCGCTGTGGGATACCACGAACTGGCTGGATGACACCAGCACCACCGGCAGCTTCCTGGCCAGCCTGTTCGGTTATCGCGCCCAGCCTATTGGCCTGAGTGTTATTACTTTTGTGGTGTACTGGCTGGTGATTATTGCGCTGTTCTGCCGCAAAGGAAAAAAACATGCGGATTAACCGGACAGCCATACTGGTTCTGACATCACTGCTGCTCAGCGCTCCCGGCTATGCGGAAAAATACCGAGCAGGTAATCCGGATACCGGCAGTGATGTGGTGATCGCCAAAGGGGATATTCCGTCACCGGAAATATTTCGTCCGGTTGTGGCGGATTATATGACGATGATGGGGAAACAAACGGCAGCGGCTGAACATCAGCTGTTGCTGTTACAAAAAGCACTGGCTGCCGGAGATATGGCAGCCGCACGGCAGGCTTATATTCAGGCACATTATGATTATGAGATTATCCGCGCGGCAGTGGTGGTTTTCGGTCATGCTGACAGAGTGATTAATCCTCACGCCGGGTATTTTCTCAGCCGCGAGCAGGATCCGAAATTTACCGGGTTTCACCGCATCGAATATGCGCTGTTTGCACAAAATGATCCCGCTGCCGCACAGGACGCGACAGCAGATCTGCTGCGCAATATTAATGACCTGAAACAACGGATCGCCGTGGAAACGCTGCCGGCGGCAAAACTGGTGCAGTCAGCGGATGACAGTATTGAGCTGATTCTCAGCACGAAACTGAGCGGTGATGAAAACCGTTACAGCCGTTCAGATCTGTCAGATATCGCTGCTAATATTGAGGGCGCGAGGCGCATTGTCAGCGGGCTGGCGCCGTTATTATCCGCAAAAACCAATGAGACACTCAGAAAACAGTTTGCCGGGCCGGATGCGGTCATGGCCCGTTACCGGGATACCCGGGGGCAGTATGCAGAATATGAAAAACTGACAGCAGAAGACAAACAGCAACTGTATGCCGATCTGACTCTGCTGGCGGAATCGCTGGCACAACTGCGTGCAGAACTGAAAATAGATGTGTATTACAAATACCGGAATGAACCATGAAAGATGGCAAAGTGAAACTGACTGAGACAGAAGAGTCTGTCAGCCTCAGCAAACGAAATACCCTGAAATGGCTGGGGGCAGGGAGTGTCCTGTTATCCGGCGGGTTACCGGCCTTTTCTGCCGCTGCCGCACCGGCGGCGTGTGATAACAGCGCCCGGCTGCGGGAAATTCCGTATCTCGGCAAACATCAGGCCGGGGTTATCACGCCGGAGCAGAAAGAAGCCATTTTTCTGTCACTGAACCTGACGGTGAAAACACTGGATGAGGTTGAGGATGTTTTCCGGCGGCTGACCGGCTGTATTGCGGAACTGACCCGCAACCGGCAGGCAGCGGCACCGGGCGATGACAGAATGCCGCCTGCGGAATCCGGTATTCTCGGTACGGCACTGACGGCTGATGCGCTGACGGTCACGGTTTCTCTCGGCCATTCCCTGTTTGATGAGCGCTTCGGTTTATCGCCACTGAAACCACAAAAATTTACGGCTATGACGGCGTTTCCGAATGACCGGCTTGATCCGGCATGGTGCGGCGGGGATATCCTGCTGCAGTTTTGTGCCAACAGCCGTGAAACGGTGATTTATGCATTGCGTGAAGTATTACGCCGTCTCTCCGGTCGGGTGGCACCGTTGTGGAAAATTGACGGTTTTCTGCCCGCACGGGATATTGAATGCCGCACAACACCGGTTAACCTGTTTGGCTTTAAAGATGGTACCGGCAATGCTGATGCCGGTGATGATGCCCTGATGAACGATCTTATCTGGATCACCGGCCGGGAACCCGCCTGGGCGGAAAACGGCAGTTATCAGGCCGTGCGTCTTATCCGTTTTGAACTGGAATTTTGGGATCGGACGCCGCTGGAAGATCAGGAAAATGATTTTGGCCGTCACAAAGCCAGCGGAGCGCCGATGGGGAAAGTGCATGAGCACGATGATCCGGATTTTAAGCAGGATCCGCACGGTGACCGGGTTTTATTTGATTCCCACATGCGCCGCGCAGAGCCCCGCTCCACAGAGAGACACGTTGCCAAACTGCGCCGCCGCAGTTACAGCTACTCGCTGGGGCTCACTCCGTCCGGACAGCTGGATATGGGGCTGGTCTTTATCTCCTTCCAGAAAGACCTGAAAAAAGGCTTTATTGATACCCAGAAACGGCTGAACGGCGAACCGCTTGAGCGTTACATCAAACCGTTTGGCGGCGGATATTATCTGGTATTACCGGGTATTACCTCAGAGAAAAGCTATCTGGGCGAGACACTGATTACTGCTGCGAGAGAGCAGGGCAGATAAGAGGATACCGGGCGGTATCCTCACCCGTGCTGTTTTATCAGAGCAGTGCTTCCGGGGATTCCGGTAAAATCTGGCCGCCGTCAATAATGATGGTCTGTCCGGTGATGTATTTAGCTTCATCGGAGGCAAGGAACGCCGCTGCATAACCGATATCTTCCGGCTCACCGAGCGTGTGTGTCGGAATTGTGGCGCGCATCTGGTCCAGATAGGTTTCACCCTGTGCTTTCAGTCCTTCAGTCAGGATATTGCCCGGCTGGACTGCGTTAATGGTGATCCCGAGGCGGGCATATTCCAGTGCGGCACTGCGCATGAAGCCGAGCTGCGCGGCTTTGCTTGCGCCGTAATGGCTCCAGCCCGGAAAGCCGGTGACCGGGCCGGTAATGGAAGACGTAATTACGATCCGGCCATGTTTTTGTTCTTCCATCACAGCCAGCGCGGCCTGAACCAGGAAAAACATTCCCTTCACATTCACCTTCTGCATGGTATCCCAGTCCTGCTCCGTCATGGATTTGATGGTGCACTGCGGGAAAATACCCGTATTTGAGCAGAGGATATCCAGACGACCGTACTTTTCTCTGACCTTACTGACGACTGCACGACACTGAGACTGAGAGGTCACATCCAGTGCTATAAAGTCTGTTCCCAGCTCTGCAGCGGTAGCACTACCGGTTTTTTCATCAATATCGGCAATAATAATGGTGGCACCGCCCTTTTTCAGCGCAGTAACGATGCCGCGCCCGATCCCTTTGGCGCCGCCGGAAACTACCGCAATTTTACCTGTCAAGTCGAACATATGCATTCTCCTGTTTACCGGGGTTAACACTTAAGTCGTAAATCATTACACCATGACTGTCCCGGAATACAATGGCAAAGCCGCCATGATTGATGAAGTATGAGGACAGTCACACCGGTTAGTTTGAGTCACACGAGCAGTGTGTTGTAACAGATAATTGTACTGATACCGCAGAAAACCATTCTTATGACTGAATCGATTTTAGAAAAATAACATTTTCTTCGGTTTTAATGCGGAGCGGCGCAGGGTTTGCCATAGGGCTGGTTATTATTACAGTAAACGAAACAGACTGATTTTGACGCGATTTGAAGAATAAATCACTAATACACCGCCTGTAGTTGGCTTATGTTGATATTAGAGGCTATTCCCACAGTCAAAAACCGGCTATTTTCGTCCCGGGTAAAATAAAAGAAAGAAAATAGGTTATAAAAAAACAGGTGGGTATCATTTTTTGATTATTAAAAAATGCATTTAGCAAATTTATATTTTCTTCTGTTTAATTTTGGTTTAAAGATGACAGATAAATAAAGTTGTCACAAATTAGAGATATATTTAATTAATCGCTAGGTTAAAAAAAATACAGATTCAGGCCAAAAAAACAGCCATTTAGCTGTTTCCTAAAGTGAACACTTTTTCGGGCTGTCAGGCAAAAAAACGTTACGATTTATGTCATGCAAATGTAACATCACGGCGATAAATGGGAATTATTAACATGTAAACAAATTATTTGATGATTTTTTGTTCTGATTTGCTCCGGGTAAGTATTCGGCGATAATGCATACAGACGAACTGAACATGTTACGATCTACCATAAATCAGGCGTGTATCGGATGATAATTAGTCAAATTCATAATAAACAAATGGATATGATTTTTTTAGTGATTTATATCACATCGCATTTTAAGGATTGTTAAAAAAATCAGGATATTTTGCTGTGAGATGGGGCCTTAGTAAGATTAATTTTTGTCAAAATACCTGTGCTTTTTTACGTGTTCGGATCATTCACATGCCTTTTTATGCAGTTATTTCTTTACAAAAAGACAACATAAACAACAAAAAACGGAAAACAGATCGCCATGTGCAACGGGGAGGTAAACTAATCGCCCGAATTTAACAAATTATCAACATTAAGGCATTTTCATTTAACTTGAAATGAAATATAAAACATTAAAAAAGACAGAAAAGCGAAAGAAGTTTGGATTGGATCACACGTTGAGAAAGTTTTTCGGGAATATTTTAAAAATATGATTTGAAATACAGTTGTTTTTAAATTTGTCGGTATAGTTAGACTCAATTTTAATATATATAAAAAGATAGGACGAGGTTTGTCATGATTACATACGATCTTCCGGTAACCATTAAAGATATCATTGATGCACAAAAAACCATCAGAGGACATGTCTACAAAACGGGTATGCCGAAGTCCAACTATTTAAGTGAAAAGTGCAACGGCACAATCCACTTAAAATTTGAAAACATGCAGCGCACAGGTTCATTCAAACTCCGTGGTGCATTTAACAAGTTAAGTTCGCTGACACCAGAAGAAAGAGCACAGGGTATCGTTGCCTGCTCAGCCGGTAACCATGCTCAGGGCGTTTCTTTATCCTGCGCTATGTTAGGTATCAACGGCAAAGTTGTTATGCCTACCGGGGCACCAAAATCCAAAATTGCAGCAACCTCCGATTACTCAGCGGAAGTTGTTCTGCACGGTAATAACTTCAATGACACCATTGCTAAAGCAAGAGAAATCATTGAGCAGGAAGGCCGTATCTTTATCCCGCCATACGATGATGAAAAAGTGATCGCAGGCCAGGGGACTATTGGTCTGGAAATCCTTGAAGATCTGTACGATGTCGATAACGTTATCGTTCCAATCGGCGGCGGCGGTCTGATTGCCGGTGTTGCGGTGGCTCTGAAATCCATCAACCCGACTATTAATGTGATCGGTGTCCAATCTGAAAACGTTCATGGTATGGAAGCATCATACCGTGCTGGTAAAATCACGACCCATCGTGATGCCGGTACTGTGGCAGATGGTTGCGATGTTTCGACGCCGGGCAGTATCACGTATGATATCGTGAAAGAGCTGGTGACAGACATCATTCTGGTAACAGAAGAAGAAATCCGCGAAAGCATGATTGCGTTAATTCAGCGCAACAAAGTCGTGACCGAAGGTGCCGGTGCACTGGCGTCTGCTGCGATTCTGAGCGGAAAACTGAAAAAATATATTGAACATAAGAAGACAGTCAGCATCATTTCCGGCGGGAACATTGACCTGACTCGTATCTCTGAAATTATTGGTACCCACGAAAAATAATATTTGCATAGTCTTTTAAAAGGAAAAGCAACATGAGTACTGACAAAACCCAGATTCCGGCTGAGTATAAAAGCTGGCGTAAATCGGACACGACCTGGACACTCGGTCTGTTCGGTACTGCTATAGGTGCAGGGGTACTATTCTTCCCGATTCGTGCCGGTTACGGTGGTTTGATCCCGATTCTGATCATGCTGGTTCTGGCATATCCGATTGCGTTCTTATGTCACCGTGCATTAGCCCGTTTATGTCTGTCAGGCAGCAATCCGTCAGGCGATATCACAGAAACCGTTGAAGAACACTTTGGTAAAGGCGGTGGTGTTGTCATCACGTTCCTGTACTTCTTCGCAATCTGTCCGCTGCTGTGGATCTACGGCGTAACTATTACCAATACCTTTATGGCATTCTGGGAACAGCAGCTGGGTCTGATGCCGCTGAACCGTGGTGTGGTTGCTCTGGTTCTGCTGTTAGCCATGGCTATCATTATTTACTTCGGTAAAGACCTGATGGTCCGTGTCATGAGCTACCTGGTGTTCCCGTTCATTGCCAGCCTGGTACTGTTATCTCTGGCGCTGATCCCTTACTGGAACTCAGCGGTATTTGATACTGTGAATGCAGACAGCTTCCAGCTGTTCGGTCACAGCGGTATCCTGGTAACCGTATGGCTGGGTATTTCTATCATGGTGTTCTCTTTCAACTTCTCACCAATCGTCTCTTCTTTCGTGGTATCAAAACGTGAAGAGTATGAAGCGGCGTGCGGTAAAGATTTCACCGAGCAGAAAGTGAACAAAATCATCTCCCGTGCCGGTTTACTGATGGTGGGTGTGGTTATGTTCTTCGCATTCAGCTGCCTGTTCGCGCTGTCTCCGGCTAACATGGCTGAAGCGAAAGAGATGAACATCCCTGTTCTGACTTACCTGGCTTACCACTTCAACAACGTGGGCGGTGCTAACGGTACTCTGGCCTCTATCCTGGTCTGGGCTGCACCAATCATCGCACTGGTTGCCATCTTCAAATCTTTCTTCGGTCACTATCTGGGGACTCTGGAAGGTATGAACGGCCTGTTACTGAAATTTGCTTTCGGTGGCGACAAAAACAAAGTCAGCATTGGTAAACTGAACCTGATCTCCATGGTCTTCATCATGGGTTCGACCTGGGTTATCGCGTATCTCGACCCGAACATCCTGGATCTGATCGAAGCAATGGGTGCACCAATCATCGCATCTCTGCTGTGCTTACTGCCAATGTATGCGGTTAACCGTGTACCGGCTCTGAGCAAATACAAAGGTCAGGCATCTAACTACTTCGTTACCATCATCGGTCTGCTGACCATCGGTAACATCGTATTCAAACTGGTCGCGTAATTTTACTGACAGTTAATGACTGAAAACCTGCACTCACCGGAGTGCAGGTTTTTTTTGCGGCGTCATCTTCTCCCCGCATCCGGGGTAAAATTCATGCTATGGTAAAGACATCATCCGTATAATAAATGGAATAAACAGGAGCTTGTATGAATGTTATTGATGCTGTACGCCAGCGCAGAGCAACCAAGAAGTTTGATCCTGATTTTGTGATCCCGCTGAATGAAAAAAAAGCCTTGTTGTCACTGGCGATGGAAAATGCCCCGAGTGCCTTTAATCTTCAGCACTGGCGTCCGCTGCTGGTGGAAGATCCGGCACAACGCCGCAACATCCGCAAAGTGGGCTGGGATCAGCCGCAGATGACGGATGCTTCCATGCTGGTGATTTTATGCGGTGATATCGCGGCCTGGAGTTCCCGCACCCGTGAAATCTGGCATGATGCAGATCCGCTGGTGCGGGATTTTATGGTCAGTGCGGTTGATAACTACTATCGCGGTAAACCGGAAACCCAGCGTGATGAAATTATGCGCAGTGCCGGTATTTTTGCCCAGACCCTGATGCTGCTGGCAAAAGAGCAGGGATATGACAGCTGTCCGATGGACGGATTTGATTTTAATGCGGTGGCTGAAGTCATTGACCTGCCGGAAAACTATGAAATCTGCCTGATGGTGGCGATTGGCAAATCCGCCGGTGAGCCTTATCCGCGTACCGGTAAACTGCCTTTTGACCAGCTGGTCAGCATTGATCGTTTTCACCCTGACATGCCGTAACATTATCTGTTTGTCTCCGGCTGCTGTCTCCCGGCAGCCATCTCCTTTTATCCCTTATGTTTCTGTTGAATCATCACTGAAATCAATTTTTAACAACGAAATATATTTATAATATTCAGTCTGTTATATTAAAAATATCATTTTTATTAAATAACGGTTTAACTGGTGCTTGTATAATTTCGGTAAATTTATTGAAAATTCAGAAAGGAGTTCTGTGTGATTTCAGTATTAGTGGCAAATACGAATGAATTTTACCGTGCAGGGATTGGTGCCATTATCACGGCAACACAAGGTATGAAAATAGCAGGAGAGGTCAGGGACAGTGCCACTGCGGTGCGCTGGTGCCGTGATAATCATGCGGATGTGGCGCTGATTGATATCGGCTTTCCGGTGATGAGTGGCCTGGATGCCGCAAAAAAAATTACCCGCTATACCTCAGAAACTAAAGTGGTCATTCTGACAGATGAACACAGCCTGATTTCACCGTATAAAGTGATGAACAGTGGTGCAGCGGGGTATTTGTATCAGAACAGTGACAGTGAGGATTTACTGCACGCCATCCGGATTATCAGCCGGGGCCAGCGTTATGTGGCACCGGATATCGCCCAGCAGACCATTCTTGACACCCGCCTGCATGCACATGACAGCAACCCGCTGGATAAACTGAGCCACCAGGAGCGTCAGGTGATGGTCATGATAGCGCAGGGCATTAAAGTCACACAAATTGCTGACAAAATGTGTCTCAGCAGCAAGACGGTGAACAGTTATCGATATAGAATATTTAATAAGCTGAATATTGATGGTGATATTAAACTCACCCATCTGGCATTGCGCTACGGGCTGATCCACATTGACAGCGTGGTGCCATTCGTACCTGCGGAGGGCAGCAGGCGCGATACACGATGACTGAATTAACGCCGAAAACAGAGAGTTTGTATTCCGTATGGAAAAACCGGTTGTGACTGAATTTGATGCGAAAGCATTTTTAAAAACTGTAACCAGCCAGCCCGGAGTGTACCGGATGTATGATGCTGAAGGTACAGTGATTTATGTCGGGAAAGCCAAAGATCTGAAAAAACGGCTTTCCAGCTATTTCCGTACGCAGGTTTCGGGAAAAAAAACCGAGCAGCTGGTTAAAAACATTGCTCAGATAGATGTCACAGTGACGCACACGGAAACGGAGGCGTTACTGCTGGAACACACCTACATCAAAAAATATCAGCCGCGTTACAACGTGTTGTTGCGCGATGATAAATCCTATCCGTACATCTATCTGAGCAGCAATGACAAGCACCCGCGGCTGGCTGTTCACCGCGGGGCTAAACACGCCAAAGGGGAATACTTCGGGCCGTTTCCGAACGCCTATGCTGTGCGTGAAACGCTGGCGCTGATGCAAAAATTATTCCCCGTCCGTCAGTGTGAGGACAGCGTCTACCGCAACCGCTCCCGCCCGTGTCTGCAATACCAGATTGGCCGCTGTCTGGGGCCGTGTGTCAAAGGGCTGGTGAGTGATGAGGATTACGACAGAGAAGTGAACCTGGTCCGCCTGTTTCTGGAAGGTAAAGATCAGCAGGTGCTGACAGAACTGGTGGAAAAAATGGAGCAGGCCAGTCAGACACTGCGTTTTGAAGAGGCTGCCCGTTTGCGGGATCAGATTCAGGCTGTTCGCGCTGTTACTGAAAAACAGTTTGTCACCGGATCCGGTGATGACCTGGATGTCGTCGGTGTTTATTTTGATACCGGTCTGGCCTGTATTCATGTCCTGTTTATCCGCAACGGGCGGGTACAGGGAAGCCGCAGTTACTTCCCGAAAGTTCCGGCCGGTACGGAACCGGATGAAATTGTACAAACCTTTATCGGACAGTTCTATCTCCAGGGCAGTGAGAACCGTTCATTACCGGATGATATTCTGCTGGATTTCCCGTTACCGGAAAAAGAGATTATGGAGGAAACGCTGTCTCAGTTTGCCGGACGGCGGATCCTGATTCAGCCAAAACCGCGCGGTGACCGCGCCCGTTATCTGAAGCTGGCACACACCAATGCCGTTACCGCGCTGATGACAAAACGGGCGCAGCAATCCACTATTGCGACACGTATGAAAGCCCTGTCAGAGCTGACCGGCATTGAAGCCATTAACCGCATGGAATGTTTTGATATCAGCCATACCATGGGTGACCAGACAGTGGCTTCCTGTGTGGTTTTTGACAGCAACGGGCCGGTGAAATCGGAATACCGCCGTTACAATATCACCGGTATCACACCGGGGGATGACTATGCGGCGATGGATCAGGTACTGCACCGCCGTTACGGCAAACATATCGGTGACGAAAAAATCCCCGATATTATTTTTATCGACGGGGGCAAAGGTCAGCTCGGTAAAGCGATTGAAGCCTTTGCCGGCCTGGATGTGGACTGGGATAAAAACAGACCAAAACTGATCGGGGTAGCGAAGGGCAGTGACCGTAAAGCGGGGCTGGAAACCCTCTTTTTTGCTGCCTCGGGGGAAGGCATGGCATTGCCGCCGGACTCACCGGCGCTGCATGTGATCCAGCATATCCGTGATGAATCTCACAATCATGCGATCACCGGCCACCGGCAGCGCAGGGCAAAAGTTAAAAACACCAGTGCGCTGGAATCGATAGAAGGCATCGGGCCGAAACGGCGGCAAATGCTGCTCAAATACATGGGCGGGTTACAGCCGCTGCGTAACGCCAGTATTGATGAAATCGCCAAAGTCCCGACTATCTCGTATGCACTGGCGGAAAAAATTTACCATGCGCTTAAGCATTAATAAACAGGGCTTATCGGTGTGGCAAACGAGAGAATTTTTTCAATAACAGCGGTGAGTTATCCGTAACTGTGGTAGTATGGTGTTATCCGGTAGGATTGCGCAGAACCTGAAAATCACGCAACGTGCCCCGGAATCAGCGGGGCGGTAATATTGTGCCGGCAGATGCGCAAGCGGCTTTTTCATCTGACTTATAAAATAATGGCTCCGTTATGCGATTAAATATCCCTACATGGCTGACTCTGTTTCGCGTTATCCTGATACCGTTCTTTGTTCTTGCCTTCTATTTACCGTTCAGTTGGGCACCGGTTGTCAGCGCCGCTATTTTTGTCATTGCTGCGATGACAGACTGGTTTGATGGTTTCCTTGCCCGCCGTCTGAAGCAAACCACCCGTTTCGGGGCCTTTCTGGATCCTGTCGCGGATAAAGTGATGGTGGCGACCGCACTGGTACTGGTAACAGAAGATTATGCGAGCTGGTGGATAACACTGCCTGCCATCACAATGATTGCCCGTGAAATTATTATCTCATCACTGCGTGAATGGATGGCGGAGCTGGGCAAACGCAACAGCGTTGCCGTTTCCTGGATGGGTAAAGTCAAAACCACGGCACAAATGGTGGCGCTGGTGGGGCTCATCTGGAAGCCAAATGACCTGACGGAAATTGCGGCTTTCATCCTTTTCTACATTGCAATGATCCTGACTTTCTGGTCTATGTTCCAATATTTACGCGCTGCATGGGCGGATTTGAGTGAAGCCTGATCGATATGCTGTAAAAAACAGCGAACGATCATTTTTCATGAATTAAGCGGTTGACTCACAGCGTGAAATCAGTAGAATGCAACGCATCCGAACGACACAGCGGTTTACGAAAACAGATAAGTAAATCAGTAAGTTCAGAGATGCGGGAATAGCTCAGTTGGTAGAGCACGACCTTGCCAAGGTCGGGGTCGCGAGTTCGAGTCTCGTTTCCCGCTCCAGGGCGCGTTGGCAGAGTGGCCATGCAGCGGATTGCAAATCCGTGTACCTCGGTTCGACTCCGGGACGCGCCTCCATATTCAGCCCAGATGGTGAAATCGGTAGACACAAGGGATTTAAAATCCCTCGGCCGCAAGGCTGTGCGGGTTCAAGTCCCGCTCTGGGCACCATACAGAAATTCATTGATTTATCAGTGAGTTAGAGTTAAAAGAGAGCGACCTTTATGGTCGCTTTTTTTGTGACTAAAATCACGGTTCAGAATACTTTCAGAATATCCGTTCAGAATATAAATTTCATATATTGAATGAATATTCATCATTTCTGATTACCTACCACCGGAACAACCTGAATTTTTCTGTCATATCTTGCAGTCTGAGTGATGGTTTTGTGCCCAGATATTTTTTGTTTATCCTGCAGCGTTCCATCCAGATCCGATATCCCTTTCGCTTTTAAATCATGAAAAGTAAAATCAAATGAAATATCAGGATTATTAGCGGCTGCTATTTCTCTGGCTGCCTGCCATCTGCTGTTAAAACCATCACGGCTATATTTGCAACCATTTTTTTGGTGGAGGACATAAAGGCTTGGGATAGTCACAGTAAGCGGTAATTGCTTTGCCAGTTTGATCGCCTTTCTAAGTCTCTCTGACCATGCTTTGATTTGTTTTTTTCCTGTTTTTCCCTGCCTGATATAAATACCTTCATCCAGTAACTGCTCTTTTGTCAGTGTTAAAACGTCATGTTGACGTGCACAGCAAAGATAAGCTAATTCCATAGCGACCTGAATAATGGTTGGTGCTGACTGATATAATGCATTATATTCACGGTCCGTAATGTAGCGCTCTCTTGCCACTTCTTTAAATTGCTTAACTCCCTGACATGGATTGCTTTTTACTTTCCCTCTTTCATATCCCCATCGGAATACCCGGGACATAAATGTTTTTTCCCTGTTAGCCTGAGTGCGGCTATTAAGCCCCCGTTTGTCCATGTATTTTCTGATATGCTCAGGTTTTATGTTGTCTGGTTTCATTTTCCCGAAGACAGGTAGTACTTTGCGTGAGTATTTTGTATAGTCTTTTTGAGTTTCACCTGACAGATCCATGAAATCAACCGACTTGAAAAATTCTTCAACAAGTGAGGCGTATGTTTCTGTACACTTATCTTCATTTATTAGCTTTTCATAATGTGACCAAATGACAGATTTATCGCTGTCCAATGAACACAAGCGAATGGTACGACCATCCGGATGTTTAAATTCATAGGCTGAACGGCCTCTGTATACCCGCTTTGGCAGATGGTTATCTTTCGGGTCTTTACGTGTTCTTGCCATTACATAGCCCCGAAGTCAGGTTCTTCAGATACCGGTAATGCCTGCCGTTTAGCCAGCGGGCTGTTAAAATGCGCCCAGGTCGTTTTCGGGTATCCATCCGGCCGCTTTATAAAAAAGATACCGGCACGCTCCAGGGCTTCGCACTGTTTTGACGGGAATTGATAGCCGGTCAGTTCTATCATTTCGTCCGGGGTAATTACGTCACTCTCGTTTTTCATCTTGGTCTTGCCTTATCATCAATAAAATAAGAAGGTCGGCTGTATCGCATGCGCGTTTAACATCTGCCGGAGTGCATGGCCTGTTTTTTACACTCGCGGCCAAGCGGCCTAATTTAATATCAAAGTCGGTCAGTAATTGTTGTCCTGGTTGCCACGGTTCCATGATGTTTTCCCCTGTAATGGTATTGGCATCATGGTAATCACCGTGGCGGAATAAAACTGATTATGCTTAATCAACTTTTTGTCTGAGCAAAATCAGCCGAAATAATTTCATCAATCAGGTAGCACTCTGACAGCACACCTTCGGCGGTGAGTGCGTCTTTATCCATCAGGCAGTTTCTTTCATCCGGATAGATATAACCGTATGGCTGATACTGGCAGTCTGCACCGGAACAAATCAGAAGAAACAGACCGTAAATCATTTTGGCTCATCCTTCTGTGGTTGTTCGCGGGCTTCAATCTTCACCTGTGGCGGCAGGTCGTAATACACATCACACCGACGATCAGTACGGATGTAGCCGTGACTGCCATCAGGGAAGGTGAGCTTTACCGGCCGGTCTTTGTAGTGTTGGTGTTTTAGCATTGATCTCGCCTTATCGTGACATGTCACGCTGAAACAAAGTGCCCGGTTGCCGGGCACCGTGGGTAATCAACGAACCATCAGTGAACGTTCACCGATTTCAATTCTGGCGCCAGGAACCTCGATGCCGTTTTCCAGTGCCTCTTTGATCGCCTTTTTATCCGGTGACACGATGGTTTGTACATCAACGAATGAATCGGGGATCTTCGTTTCATCATCGATGACAATTGACGCCCGGCCTTTTGCCGCGGTAAATGTGTTCTTCACTGTTTTCAGCTTGTCCTGTCCGGATGCCAGCAGGCATACCAGCGCGTACTTTTTCAGGTCTTTGGCCTGGCGCTCGAAGGACTTTTTGCGCTCAGCCAGACGTTTGGCTTCTTCGCCCAGCGTATTGGCCTGTCCGTCAAGGTTGCGGACGTGGATCATGATGGCGTCCAGTTTATCGCCGAGTGCGCCCTCGATACCTTCCAGGGTGTCGGCTATTTCTTCCGGTGTAAATTCGCCAGCTTCCACCAGTTTCTGCAGTTTGTCGTAGTCTGCTGCTAATGCGATTGCGGTTGTACTCATTGGTCTGCCTCTTGTTTTTCAGTCAGTTTGGTTAAACATTCATCTTCAATAGCTTTCAGGCGGCGCAGGCGGCCCTCGAGGTATTTCTGATGTTCTTTATCGCCACGGGATTTTGCATTATTAACATGCACGGAAATCTCTCGTGACAGGGTTGATGCGATACCACGCAGTTCATTGGTCGTGACGGCGGTCCGCATAGTTTCTGTATTGCGTTTGAACTTCTCGTCCAGCTCCTCGCGGAGACGGACGGTGTCATCGGCGTTATCACTGGCCGCCTTAATTTCAAACTCCATTTTATTTTTGATAAGGTATTCAGGGTTATCATGCATACCCATAAACACATCAGAAGAGAACCCGAGCATTGACAGTGCTTTTTTAATCGCATCGGTCAGGGATTTTTTGATAACTTCAGCATCAACCTTTATGCCGTATTGGGTTTGATAGCGGTATGGTGTCGCGCCATAGCTTTCAAAATAACAGCACTTGCCATCTTTGCTGCGGTACCAAAACTGGATTTTTATTGAATGATTTTGCTCGCAGAACAGAGAACCGTCTGCGTCACGCAGGTAGCGCAGAGCAACCTGTTTGTTGTTTTCCATAACAGGTTCAGTCAGTGGTTTGCCGTCCAGGAATTTTTCTTCAACCACCTCATAGCCCCAACCCTCACCGATCGGTCCGAAAATTTCGGTAGCACGCATAAACATGTAGTTACTGTTAATGCTGGTACCCTGAAATCCCGCTCCCTCTAAAGGCTTGGTAAAGCGTGGATCTGTGCGCTGTACCTGCTTCCAGATACTCAGGTTATCCGTGTCTGCCAGAACTTCGGCAATCACCTCGGCACGGCTGCGGAAGTCATCAGTAGCGGGTTCCTCGGCATGAACCGGTACCGGTGTCTGCGCTATAGTCGTCGGTTCATCGTTGGCTGCTACTTCCGGATCTGGTTTCTCTGCCGATTTCTCTGATTTTTTAGTACGTGTGCGCCTGGTCTTTTCCGGTGCTGCTACGGAGGGTTTATCTTCCGTAATATCAGCACCGGATCGGCCGGTTTCCTGATCATGACTGCTTTCTGCCTGTGTTATGCCGATACGGTCAGCCACAAACTGTTTACGGGCTGCCGCATCATTTATCAGGTCAGGTGACGATTTTCCTTCACGCACGACAGTAAAGACTGTTTCACGCGGGAGCTGTAATGCTGTCGGGATAATACGGAACTCAGTAGACCAGCGCCGCCAGCTTTCATCTTCATCACTGATCAGCTTTTTCGCTGCCGTAAGTTTGCTTGGCTGAATTTCCCATGGGTCAAAATCACCGGGCAGAAGGGCGAGGGCGATTTCCTGATCCAGTGTCGCGTAATTGTGTTCAAAATTACGTTGCTTTTGCTCCGGGACAGGGAGTTGCCCGGTAGCCGGTTCTGCAGGGAACAGGTATTCTTCTGCCAACTTTTGCGCTTCTTCTTCGGTAATACCGTCCTGAGCTTTTTCCATCACAGTATTCACCAGCGCTTCTAAATCCTGCTCATTCAGAAGGGAAACCGTGCGTGTCGCTGCAATACCTTTTGCGATATTCCGGAGCTGAGGGTATTCGTCACTTTCGTGAACAAAGGTTACGGCACTACTGTATTCACTACGGGTAAATTGCGTTTTTTCATACAGCATGATTGCCGCGATGCGGACGACTGGTGCCGTTTTTTCAAACACGACAATTTCTTCTTCACGCTTCTGCCAGTCGGTGCCGTTGAATTCGTACTCTTTGGCAAAATGTTCATCAAAGCTGTCGCCGGTCGGTGCCGGATTGCCTGCCTGAGCTTCGCAGACTATTGCCCCCGCCACATCAAATTTCCCCGTATTCTCCGGATAGGTTTCTTCCAGCATCACAGCAGCCATTGCTCTGGCCATCTTTTCAGAATTGGCGGAAATAGTGATTGCAACAGTTACAGCGCCGTCTTTAAGTGCGGCATCTATAGGGTTAAATGCACAGATATAATTGGTCATTGGTCTTGCCTCTGGTCAGTAAGGTAATGCTTCGTCGTCTTTGGAAATGACTTCGCCCTCCAGGCATAACAGCGCCTGAATTTGATCTTCAATCAGCGAGGATTTGACCTGGGCATTCGCGAGGATTTTGTTCTGCTCATCACGCAGGCTGTCTATTTCTGCGTTTGCGAGGTCTGATTTGGTCACCTCCGGTACAGGCAGTTCAATCTGATGTTCAGCAACAGGAACCCCCATGTAATCAGCTGAGCTGTATTTGTGGGTGTATACTGAATACGCGATACTTCCGTCGATCTGCTTTTGTGCATGGACGTAAAGCGTGACTTTTAGGGGGTTAGGTTGTGCTTTCATAGCAACTCCTTTAAAATGATGTTTCCAATGATTCGTCATTGGTCTTGCCTCTTCTGACGGTTGGTCCCGTCAGTGGAACTCCGGATTAGCTTTGGTCGGCGACTCCGGGTAAAAGAGCCCACTTCGGTGGGTTTTTTTACGTCCGAAATTAGGTGCCCGTCTTTCCGGACTGTCAGGTCGTCTTACCTCTTCTGCCATCTTCGTGGCGTTATTTGTTTCCTGGTGCTGGCGTAAAACAGTGAACGTTTATCCTGAATACCCGCTGTGGGGTTTTGATGATATTGATATTAGCAATGCTATTTTTATTATTCAATAGCATTGCTAATTGTTTGGAGCAAAAAAAACGCCGCAATAATAGCGGCGCTCATTAAGAGACTGATTTACTTATGCAAAGTCAATCATTTTAATGGGGAGGGATTTTATAACTTTTCCAAGGATGCGCAGATCATGGGTTTCATTTTCTTCGATGTAAAATGTTTCATAAGCTTCATTATCAGATTTTACAGCGAGTCTGCGACCTTTTACGCGCTGTAACCTTTTAATAAATAATGAATTTTCAAAGATAAAAACATAAACGCCATCACTGTCGAAAAAAGAGTTATGTGTATCAACAAATACAACATCTTTTGGGTTAATAACCGGAGACATGCTATCCCCACTGATGTTGATCATCTCTATACCTTTCAAGTTTTTTCTCCCAAAGAGCTCGAAAACTTTTTCTGGTGAAAACTCGATTGACTTTATCGTGTCAGGGAAATCAGTATTAATAAAGCCGCCCGGGCCAGCTTTTGCATATATATCCATTAGCCTTAATGTGTTGATTTCATTGCTTGTGATGGTATTTGTCTGTTGGGCGGAGTTAGCTTCGGACGTAGTTCTTATATGTTCAAGCAGAGGCCCTATTTCCGGGTTTATTTCCTCAGGTTGAACCTGAAGCAAAGCAGAAAATTTTAATACGGTATCAGTGTTTAGTGCGGTTCTGGCATTTAAATATTGGCTGACAGCCGCTTGTGTATTAAACCCAAGGGCATCCGCGGCTTTTTCCTGAGTTAAGCCGAGGGATTCACGTTTTGCTTCCCAGATTGCCCGCAATCTTTGTGCCGCAGTTTTGTCTGTATCGGATATTTTTCTGTTCATATCATCCAGTTTATTTGTGTTGCTAATACTTTTCCAATAGCATTGCTATTGATCGCTTAAATTAGCGGTGCTAATATCAGGTAACCAAACTCACAGGAGGTTTTATGAAATTAGGTGCTTACCTGAAAAAACACGGAATCAGTCAATCTGAGTTCGCAAAAATTGTCGGCGTCACGCAGGGGTATGTCAGCCAGGTGATCGCGGGTAATTATTTTTTAAAAGGCAAAAAAGCCATTGATTGGGCTTCAAAAACTCAATGGTTTGTGACTCCCCATGATCTGAATCCGGATGATTATCCAAATCCACATGATGGAATTCCTACCGCTGAATCAGTATTACAGCAAGCCAGTTAAAAAATTGATTATTCATAATCAATTTCGCGACAGGAGACGCAAAGCTATGAATAAAAACCAGATACTTAAGAAAGAGATAGAAGCATGGGCGGTGGACAAGGGGCAAGAGCATGTAGCAATTGAAATTAGTCGTGCTTATTTTTTTATTACACACGACGAACGCAGCCGCTTACACCCGATTGAGGACAGGGCCGGTAACGCGGACTGGAAAGCGATTAATAACAACAGGCAGCAAATTTTCCGCTGGCTTCGTGGGAACTCTCCGGCGGCAGCGAGAAAATTCAGTGAGCTGATCCCGGCAATTAAAACTGCATTACCTGCAGATCGGCTGGCGCGGGTTAACGGGGATGAATCGGTTAATTATCTGGCTTCCCTGGCAATCAAAGAATTTGCCGCGGCAATCAGCGAAACACTTTTAGGCAGTCGTGACATGTCACAGTGCATATCAAAAGCAGTAACCGCATTAAATGCGATGCGTATGACCAGCGCATAAGAGAGGCAAAGACCAATGCTGAATACAACTGAAAAAATTACCTACCGCAACGGGTTTATGCATAACGGTATTCCCGTTGATATCGAAACCATACGCCCGATTTTCGACGGGCGCCGGGAGGCGGCGCTCAGTGTGTGGGAGCAGTACGAGCAGGCTAAATCACGGCTGCGTATGCGTAACCTGACACCTGAGCAGTACCAGAACGCATGTCGCGATATCGCTGACGCGCTGGGGGTGTGACGTGAATAAATCAATCACATCGAATGTAACGAGTACCGTTGAACAAATAGGACGGTTAAACATCACCGGAAATGTGATCCCGCCGAACTGGTGGCATCACATCAAAATGCATGACGGAAAGCCGGACAGTACGGCCATTATTTTATTGTCAGAGATCATTTACTGGTATCGGCCGGCTGAAATCCGGGACGAATTTACCGGTGAACTGAAAGGATGGCGGAAGCGTTTCCAGAGCGACAAATTACAGCGCAGTTATCAGTCATTTGCTGACCAGTTCGGGTTCACAAAACGACAGGCTACGGACGCACTGAAACGGCTCCAGGCTCATGGTGTTATCGAACTTGAACTGCGGACCATCAGCACGCCTTCTGGTCTGTGTAACAACGTGCTGTTTATTCAACCAGTACCGGGCCGGGTCAACCAGATAACGAACACCATACCTTTGATTAATAATGAATCAGAAAGTGATTCAGTTTCTGGAACAGCTATTACGTTTGAACGTAACAGGGGTCACATTGAAACGGAACAGCCCCTACGTTCAGACGTAACAGCTCCTACGTTCAAATGTGAGACAAATACAGAGATTACTACAGAGAATACTACAGAGAATAAAACCCCCTTAATCCCCCGGGGGAAAACTAAATCACAAAAAATAAAATTCGACCCGTTGTCAGTCCGTCCGGAAAACGTCAGCGAACCTGTCTGGCAGGATTGGGTGAAATTCCGGAAGGAGATTAAAAAACCATTGACGGAAACCAGCTGCCGCCAGATTGCCAAAAAACTGTCCGTGCACCCGGATCCTGATTCCGTGCTGTGTGACTCGATCGCCAACGGCTGGCAGGGAATATTCCCGGAACGCACCACAAGTCGGAAACCGGCTAAGCCGAGCACACACTCCGGATTCAGCGATAAAAACTACGAGAGCCGCCCAGCGGCATGGGTGAACGGGGGCAAGCATGTCTGACGAACTGAACGTGAACATCCCGCCGCGCTTTGCTGCTGCGACATTTGAGACGTATCACCCGGCGAATCCTGATGCAAAAAACAATCTGGAAATCTGCCGCGAGTATGCCGAAACATGGCTGTCCCGTAAAACCGCCGGAGAGGCACTTATTTTGTGCGGAACACCCGGAACCGGTAAAACACACCTCGCAGTGTCAATCGCCCGTCAGGTTGCCACTGAGGCGAAGGAATCGGTATTTATCACCACAGCGGCGCGTATCATCCGGGCTTTTCGCCGTACATGGGCTGGCGATGCGGAATACAGCGAGCTCGACGTACTGGAAAAATACTGCGGGCCGGGCCTGCTGATTATCGACGAAATCGGTGTTCAGTACGGAACTGACTCAGAGCGCAATATTTTGTTTGAAGTGATTAACGACCGGTATGAGGACATGCTGCCGACCATCATGATCAGCAATCTGCCGCTGAACGAACTGGCCCCGCTGCTGGGTGAACGCGTTGTTGACCGCATGCTGGAAGGTGGCGCAGTGCTGTCGTTCAACTGGTCAAGCTACCGGAGTAATTGATTATGTTCAGTGAGCAGGAATTAGAAGCCGCGGTTATTGGTGGTTTGCTGGCCGGTGGTGCCACTCAGGATGCCTATGACGTTCTGGCAACACTGCCTGATGATGCTTTCAGTGTCGGGTACTTTTCCAGGGTGTACCGGGAAATTAAAAAACAGGCACTGACGAGTGCGATTATCGATCCGGTATTTATCGCGGACGCACTCGGGGGAAATGGTGATTTTGCTCATATCATGGAGCTCACCAGAAAAACCATCTCATACGCAAACCTGAAAGGGTATGCCGAAAAAGTCAGGAACTATGCGGCTGTTCGTAAAATTACAGCGCTGATAAATAAATTTCAGAAAGAAATTACTGACGCGGCCACTCATGACCAGGCTGAAAGCGTAATTCAGAAGTTCAGCAGTGAGTTCACACTGCTCTCAAGTGAGCAAGAAAGCCTGGTACCGGTACATCTCAACGAACTGATTGACGGTTATGTTGATGTGCTGGAGAAGCGGAACCGGGGCGAGGGCAGCGGCATGATGATCCGGACCGGTATTGAAGCACTGGACGATAAAATCGGTGGTTTTAACCCTACGGACCTGATTTTTATCGGCGGCCGGCCGGGTATGGGTAAAACTGAACTGGCACTCACGATGATGGAAAAAATGACAACCGCCGGTGACTCTGTGCTGATGTTCTCCATGGAAATGGCAAACATGCAGATCGCCGAGCGCATGATTGCCGGGGCTGCGCAGCTGCCGGTATCCAAAATGCGCAACTGTGATTTGGACGACGAGGGCTGGGCGCGGATCAGTTCAGCAATCGCTCATCTGATTGACCGGGATATTCACATTATCGATGCCAGTAATCTGACCATTGATCAGATATGCGCTATCAGTGAGCGCCATAAGCGCAAATATCCGGCCACAAAAGGTATTTTCATCGACTACCTCGGGCTGATTAAGAAGCCTAAAGCGGAGCGTAACGACTTGGCGATTGCTGCGATATCGGCTGGCATGAAAGGCCTGGCTAAACGTATTCACACCCCGGTTGTGGCTCTGAGTCAGTTATCCCGTGACGTGGATAAACGACCACTGAACCAGCGCCGCCCGGTGGCTGCGGATCTGCGTGACTCCGGCAGCTTGGAACAGGATGCCGATTATATTTTCCTCACCTACCGGGACGCGGTTTATAACCCGAACAGCCCGGCAAAAAATTATGCGGAGATCATCATCGAGAAGAACCGGCACGGAGAAACCGGCACTGTGTATCAGGAATTTAAAAACGGCCACTATCTGTCAACCGACCAGATTTCAGCAGCAGAAGTAAGCCGTATGCAGCAACAGGCGGAGGTGCCTAAAAGACGCCGCTACGCCGATAAGGCATTTTAAGACTAACAGAGGCAAAGACCATGATAATCAAAGACCCTGTTACGTGCGAGTCTCTCGTGCGTGATAACTATCCCCGCATGCCGGATGATGGCTGTGATCATACCAACTGTCACTTAGACCGGCTGCATGCCGCGCGCCGGGCCCAGAAAAAAATCCCGTATCAGTCTGCCCCTGAACCAAAGAAACAGGGGGAGTGAGTATGTCCGGACAATCAAATTATTTACCTGCAGGTCTGCCTCACAATCGCGCACTGTGGCCTGCTGAGTATCAGGAAAAAGAGCAGCTTGATTTGGCTGCCAGCCGTCTGATTAAGCAGTTCAGAATGCAGAAAATACACAGAACGGCTGTACTGGTGGCTATCGAAAAAACACCGGCGGATCAGCAACCGTTTTTCCGGGAACGTCTGAATTATTGGCAGGGGGTGATTAAGGTATGAAACCAATTCTTGATATGTGTTGTGGTAGCCGGATGTTTTGGTTTGACAAGCAAGATAATAGAGTGGTTTTCAGCGATATCAGGATTGAAAAACATATTCTCTGTGACGGGAGAAAATTAAACATAACACCAGATATTATCGCTGATTTTAAAAAATCGCCATTTCCGGATGAAACATTTCACTAAATAGCTGCACAAAATAGCGCTACACTTGCCATTTGCTGGCACGCAAAAGAGCGGTATATCGTAAGCTATGTACGGAGCTGCTTAGAAGGGAGAACACTCCCGATCCCTTTTTCCGTAAGGGCTGGAAAAAGTGTAGCGCTATTTTGTGTAGCTATTTAGGTGGTGCCGCATATGGTAACTTGCCATATTCCGGAGCCAGTTATTTAAAATCTATACTCTTTTAGTTGTAAGGCTATGAGCTAATTTTATACGGTGTTTTTACGTATTGTTACTTATTGGATTTAATGGTATTAATGTGGCTGATAACTAATGTAATTCGATAACGCAGGAAACTGGTGTTTTACATACTCACATAAAATTAGTCCATGAGGCTATAAAGGGATATATAACGTTTACTCTAGCTATCTTTAATTTATCATAATAGTATGAAGCAAGTTAACAATTAGCTTGCATTTTAAAGTGTTATTAAACTCCCAAATGGATATGCTTATGACGATAATCGCAGGCCTTGAAATAAATAACTACTCATTTTTAATTAGTGATACGCTAATAACAAATAAGAGTAACGATGTAGATAGCTATGAATATAATGCCATCCCTACACTTGGGGATGTTTCAAACTTTGTCACTCAGGATGACTATAATATTTTAGGGTTACTGACAAAAATAGAGATAATAAATGATCACTTTGTTATTTCTTGGGCTGGTGATGTATTTAAAGCAAAGGTGATAATAAAGAAAATAAAGATGGAGTTTAGGAATAGAATACCAACCCATCAAGAGATTTTTGATTGTATAGATGAAGCTAATTGTGTACAATTTATTTGGATCATAAAAAATGACTCAGGATTAGAACTACGTGGTTATAATGCCAAGGAGAATCATGGTAAAAAATATTTTGATAAATCAGTTGTGGCAGGAACAAATGATTCTATTGTAGAAGAAGCAGATGATATTTTTAAAAGTAAAAGCAAATCTATAACTATAGATGATGTAGTTGCTGACTCTGCGTGCACCGCATTATTTATGTTTAGTCATTTGATGAATCACGAAATGCTGATGAAGGATAAAGCAAATACTCTAAATGATAAGTTTGGTGGGTACTATGACCTTGTTATATTTTATGATAATAAATTTCAAAGGTTAAATGAGGTGACTTTTATATTTTTGGATGCAAATACAAACGATTCTGGGATTATAATAATTAATGGGTCTGGTAGTATAATTAAACAATGTTTAAATAATGAGGAGATTATTGTTAATAAAATAAACTTTGAGGCCATTGAAGGTTTAGGTGATGAAGTGCTACTTTCAAAAATTACGTACAATGAGAGTTTTTCTATTCAGTCTACTTTAAATAGCTCTGATTTTATTGCAAAAAATAGTTTTTCCTCCCCGTTTGTTTGTGTAATAACAAGGTGTGATAGTTCTATTGGACATCATTGTCTAATAAATAAATATGAAACTTCTGAAATAGCGGAACAAAAAACAATAAAAATAACTTGTATAAGAAAACTATTAAAGTTAGAATTTAATCAGGATTTTTTTAAAAGCTATGAAAGTGAACTTATGAGTTTTTATAATGGAAAAAATAATGGATAAGAAAAATTTCATTCAGGATAATATAGAGTTGAGTGAGTTATATTCAATTGCGCCAGTTTTAATGGCTCAGGAAATAGACGGTAATATTAAAACTCCAGATGATATAGCTATGTATTTATATCAAGGGGGTAAATCATTACCTCTAGCCTTTGGTGACCAAAAACAAGATGACAACCAAAAACCATCGAAAAAAATATGGCTAGATATAAAAGCAGAGTTTAATGTTTTTTTATGTGAAGATTCACCTAAGTATGAGGTTTTATGGAGAAAACTGGGGGGGGTAAAAGCAAAGGTAACACCTTATATAATAACTACCATATCAGTATATTTAATTTCCGAACTTAATATTTCAAATTCCTTGTCTATTTTTATTACTCAATTTATTGCCATATTATTATTTTTTGCCGTTAAAGTAGGAACGTCAATCTACTGTAAACGTACGGCTAAATTGTAGAGCTATTTTCTGGTTTCGAATCTATCAGCCCATGCTATATAAAATATCGCATGGGTACTTTTACTACCTATCAAAATTCTGTGAGATAGAAGTTCACTATATCTTTAGTTTGTTTTTTATCGCAACTTATTCAATTTAATTATAGCTATTTTATTTTAGAGTAGATGGATAATCATACTTCCATTATGTAAATATGATTAATTTTTTAGCATGTTAGTTATTTATTCAAGCAAGACGGTTAGATTTAGTTGCGCTATACTCCAAAAATTTATTGGTCGAAATCTGAGCTAATGCAAACTAGCAATATTTATTATATCAATGTATTATCCAAAGTGCTGACTTGAACAACCAGCATCCTGAATACCCGCTGTGTCACCGGAGAACACCATGGCACAGCATAGCTTTATCAAACTACCCAACGATACTCTTGCGCCTGCAAATCCGGCAGCAAGGGATTATCTGCATTCAAAAGTTAAGTGCGGTGATGTGCTGTCAGCAGACTTCAAAAAGGCACGTAACCCGCGATTTCACCGTAAATACTTCGCACTCCTGAACCTCGGTTATGAATATTGGGAACCGGTTGGCGGTACCATTTCGCCGGAAGAAAAAGAACTGGTTCGCGGGTATGTGAAATTCCTCGCTTATTACACGGACAATGATGATGCTCTGCAGTCAGCGGCTGACGTCTATCTTGATGATGTAGCACAAAAACGCGCTCAGAATATTACTGCGACAAAATCCTTCGACGCTTTCCGATCCTGGGCCATTGAACAATCCGGCCAGTACGACACCTACGAAATGCCTGACGGCAGCCTGCGCCGTGTCGCCAAATCAATCAGCTTTGCCAAAATGGACGACCTGCAATTTGGCGAACTCTATAAATCCACGCTAGATGTGCTGTGGAACTTCATTCTGTACCGCAATTTTTCCACGCAACAGGCCGCAGAGAACGCGGCAGCACAGTTATTAGATTTTACCTGAGAGGCAAGACCAATGACCAAATCAAAGACCAAAGCAGAACAGCAATGGCTGTCGGATGTGGCCGAACTCGGCTGTATCTGCTGCCGTAACATGGGGTACGGGGCATCTCGTGCAGAACTGCATCATGTGAGAAACGGGCAGGGTATGGGGCAACGGGCGGATCATTATTCCGTACTCCCGTTGTGTCCGCAGCACCACCGGGCATGCTACGCAACGGGATTCCATGCAGCGCCGGAAACATGGCAGCAGCTCCACGGCAGCGAACGTGAATTGCTGGAGCAGGTAAAACAGGAAGTCAGGGAGCTGCGTTTATGCCGGGTATGAAAAATGTTTCTGATGGGCTGAGGCTCGATAAAGAACGTGAAGAGTGGTTACAAAACTGGTTATCTTTGTTTGGTGCCTGGGTTTATAGCGGAAGATTAGAAAAGCGGCGGAGCAGTATGATAGCCCAATTTATGGCTACCGTAGAGCGCAGAGATTACCCCGTTCGCCCCGTTTGTAATGATGATGAAGGTCTGCTAATCAATGAGGTGGTAAAGCTGATTTACCATATTGATACGGAAGCCTTTGATATGCTGCTCAGCCGATATGTTTATTGTACATCAGACAGAGCAATAGCCCGTGCACGGCATGGAAAATACAGGCTAAAAGCCATCGTCGCACAAAAAAACGGGCTACCAGCAAAGAAAGTACCATCATTATCTACATGCCGCCGGGAGGTGGACGAAATACTAAAAGCAGCTGAGTATTTATTATACCAACCGCTGGTAGATGCGTTTAAAAGGAAGGAAAAAGAAAAGATCCTGAGGCGAAATAGCAAAAACATGTTGACTTCTTTGAACCAGTGAGCCACTATTTAAAGGTAAGTTGCCGATTTTGTAACTTTACCAACTAACCCAGCCAATGCGCTGGGTTTTTTCGTTTCCGGAGGTAGCATGAATCGTTCAGGGCAACATCTGCACTCATTGTTTTCTGGCATAGATGAGGAGCGACCGAAGACGTTCACAATCGAAGTGAATGCGCACTCAACCCTCGGGGCGTTAAAAACCCTCGAAAAAGCAGTCGAGGATTTAAAGAAGCGTCACTTACATTTTCATCATGAAAATTCTGAATATAAAAATTGCCAGAGCGTCAAAGCTACATTTCGTTATTCCTGAACGACATTACCAACGGTGGCAGGTAACGAAATAAGCACTTCCCAAAATGGGGTGTAGTTGTCCCATAAAACATCAGTTTCCCCGCGCCAGTATAGGTCCAGGCGGCGGGATAACTCTAAGGGTGGACAATTCATGTTCAGCAAGTTCATGTCGCCTCGGTGACAATTTGTAGTTGAATGAATCTCAAATATCGGAGTGGCAATTGGCGCTCTTGAATACCCGCGAAACCATGTCACGTCCTTTACTGATTCACATGCAAATATGGACTGAAATCGTGATGGTTTTTCAGGAAAGCAGGACCTCCTTCTGTCTTCAAGCATCATTTCGATTATGGCTGAATACCTTTCATCAGAATTAACAAGATTGACCGAAAGGGTAAGAAAATAATTTTCCGCGTGTCTGGATATGCCATCAGGGAGCATCATAGTTGCATGAGATTGAAGCGGGATAACGGGACATTGTGGCGCCGCCAGAGTTAACTGCATGCCTGTTTTTAAAGATAGGCATCGGTCAAGAGTATAAAAAGTATCCACGTAATTTCCTTGCTGAGGTTGTTATTTTTGGCGATTTAACATTATCAGACAGGGTTTAGCGCTGCCAGTCGCTTAACTGGCACTTATTACAGGGCTGCGCATTGCGTGGCCTTTTTTATTTCCAAAGGCAATAAGAAGAGCACTGGGGTGTAACGGGCTCATCCCCCAATCTGCACCATTTGGTCCGGTGCTCTTCTTATTGTTTTTTCTTTCCTGCTGCTTCGGCGGCATTTCCCATCTCATCAACACACGGAACACTCCGCAGGGGGTGATGTATGCGCATGCCTGAAAAAAATACTGAGCTCTGGACTCAGGTCTGGAGCTGGATATCTATCAATGCGCCGCTGCTGGCCGGTGTCGCACTCGCTGCGATGACAGCGTTCACCCGTGAAAAACGCGAGGGGGCAGGATGGAAAGCATCACTCTCTGAGGCATTCATCTGTTCCTGCATCAGCATCGGGATCATCACTGGTCTGGAATACGTCGCACTGCCGCTGAGCCTGGCGCAGTTCTTCGGCGTGTTTATCGGGTTCCTGGGGACAAAGAAGATCGGCGTGGTTACAGATGCCGTGTTTTCATTTTTTAAAAACAGATTCGGAGTCAATAAGTAATGACTAAATACAGATTCAGTAAACGCAGCGAAGAAAACTTACGCGGCATTCATCCTGATCTTGAGCGAGTCGTCCGCCGGGCGCTCGAATTAACTGATATCGATTTTATGGTCATTGAAGGTAAACGCAATGAAGCACGTCAGCGTGCCCTGGTCGCCGGAGGCAAAAGCCAGACGATGAACAGCCGACACTTGACGGGTCATGCGGTGGACTGTGCCCCCATCATTAACGGTGTTATCCCTTGGAATGATTGGTCGATGTTCCGGAAGGTGTCTGACGCAATGATGGCGGCAGCCAAAGAGTTCGGTATCGATCTTGAATGGGGCGGCAACTGGAAGACATTCAAGGATGGGCCGCACTTCCAGTTGTCTTACAAATCTTACCCGGCCTGACGATGAGCGGCACAGTGAAAATACTGTCAGGCGTATGTGTGGTGATGCTGATTGTCCTGTTGCTGCTCTGGCATCTGTATGACGGGCTGAAAGATAACCACCGGCTACTATCAGATCAGCACACGCGGCTGACCACAGTTAATGACATCACTTTAGCGGCGGTAGCCGCCAATCACCGCATTTCACTCGATAACATCAGCGCGAAACAAACGGAAGGGGCAGAGAATGTCAAAATTAAGACTGTCATCAAAACGGTTTTCAAAGACAACGAATGTGCTGCTGCTCCTGTCCCTGTTGGTGTCACTGACGAGCTGCGGAAGTACGCGGACGGAATACGTTCCCTCGCCGGTGGTGCCAATTCCGCCACAACTGACCGCTGATTGTGAGCAGGTAGTTATACCGGATGATCTGACGTTCGGTGGTGCAGTTGAGCTGCTGGCTGATGCTATGAAATACATTGCCAACTGCAATCACGATAAGCGGGCAATACGAGAGATAGAAGCGGAGAGGGTAAAAAAATAGCCCCATAACCAAGGGAAGGGGCAAGAAAGATCGGAAGGGACAGCAAAATCAAAAAGTTAACATTACTATCAGTGAATTATACAGACTTAATATAAATAAAATTAAACAAAAACTAAACGAAAGATAAATAACAGCTCGCTAAACCGCATGGCTTTTAACAGGCAAAAAAAAGCCCCGCAAGAGAGATATGGGGCGAATCGGGCAGTAAGTCATAATCACACACTTGAGTACTCGGGGTTTAGTGTAGTGACCTAAGTTAAACTAAAACTAAACAAGTGCTGTGTTTTGATGAGTTTTAGGTTATTTTGTTTGTCATGTCACACAATGTGAATTACTCTTTATTTGCGTTAATTAGGAGGCGTTGTGAAAGACATTAATCTTATTGTAGGTCAGAATATCCGCACTTTAAGGTGCCGTAACGGTATGACCACAAGAAACTTAGCAGATCGGCTGGGAATATCCTCGCAACAGATATCAAGGTATGAGCGTGGAATAAATAAAATAGATGCCAGCACTGTATTTAAGATAATAAATATATTTGATGTTCCTTATGAGAGTTTATTTCCAGAGCCAGCGGTAGAAGATTTTACTCAGAAAAAAGATTCCCTGATGTATATGGACCCGGGGATATTCCATAATGAGTATCAGTTTTATTAATTTGAAGAATACCTGGGCAAGTACGAAAGATTTATCCATGGTAACCCAGCACAAAGCCTGCCCACTGAGTGGGCTTTTTAATTGGATTATTAGCAATAAGTGAGATGGTCTATATCTTACTTGCGGGAAGCCATATGTGATCCAAGAACGTTGTTAACGTCTCTGACGTATGTAAAAAAGCCCGGCATATACGATGCT
>NZ_JAODZS010000034.1:0-48264 GCF_029835375.1 Morganella sp. GD04133
AATAATTTCTTATCTGCCGTCTCTTTTTTCCTGCCGGACCGCGTGTTAGCGCGTTGTTCCGTGTCAGTGGAGGTGCATTATAGGGAGTCGCTTTCAGAAGACAAGTGTTTATTTCAACTTTTTTTCTGTTCGCCACTTTTTTCACCACAACGGTGTTTTATCCGGCAAAATCCCGGTGATTTGCTTTAAATCTGAACAAACTCAGCAGCAAAGGCTTCAACCTGCTGCCAATCCGTGTATTCCACTTCCTTGGTGGTATCCGTTTCACCTTTTGTCATTTTCATAATCAGACGGATCATCATCCGGTCAAACCAGCCGTAACGCGGATACAGTAATGCCCCGGCGAATACCGTACAGATGGTCGGCCTCCAGGGGGTTGCGGCCAGAAACTTCCGGACATACACATTTGTCTCTGGTGTCCGTTTCTCCGGCTTGCGGGCTGTCAGGTTTACGCCGAAGAAAGCGGTTTTCATCTGATTCAGCTGCACTACGTGCAACTTCGCGAATTTATCCAGCGCGCGGTTAAAGTGACCGTAGCGGATAGATGCCCCGACCAGCACCTTCTCATACGGTGCCAGATTCAGCGGCTGATTATCCTGCAAAGATCGGACATCACACTCTGCTCCTGCTTTGCGCAGATGCAGGGCAATTTCAGTAATGATTTTTTTTGTCTGCCCGTCATGGCCGGAATAAAGCAACAAGTACGACATGAAACACTCCGTTAATCACGCCAGAACGTCGGCGTCAGCAATACCAGCAAAGTAAAGACTTCCAGACGACCAAATAACATCGTCACGACAAGGATCCATTTTCCGCCCGGATTCAGGGTAGTAAAGTTCTCACCCAGCGTTCCCAGCCCCGGTCCCAGATTATTCAGTGTGGTGGCTATCGCAGAGAAAGCGGAAAATTCATCAACACCTGTCGCTATCAGTAACAGCATACTGACCACAAAGACCAGCGCATAAGCGGAGAAAAATCCCCAGACAGCTTCGATAATGCGTTCCGGCAATGCCCTGCGGCCCAGTTTGATAGTGTAAACCGCATTCGGATGCACAAGGCGTTTCAGTTCACGTGCGCCCTGAAGGAACAGCAGCATAATACGGATAACCTTCAGACCACCACCGGTCGACCCCGCACATCCGCCGACAAATGCGGCACACAGCAACAGCATCGGCAGGAATAACGGCCATTTATAGAAACTGTCAGTGGAGAACCCGGCGGTTGTCGCCATTGAGACAACCTGGAAAAATGCCTGGTTGAGGGTTTGTCCCTCCGTAGCATAGACATCAAACTTCCACAAAACCAACGCACAGATCACGACCAGCACAAGCTGGAGGGAAATAAACATCCTGAATTCCAGATCACGCCAGTAGACGCCCAGGCTGCGTCCGGTCAGTACTGCAAAGTGCAGGCCATAGTTACAGCCCGAGATCAGCAGGAAAATGGCAATGATGGTGTTAATTGCCGGACTGTTAAAGTAACCGATACTGGCATCATGGGTGGAAAATCCGCCGATGGCGATAGTGGAAAAGCTGTGAGATATCGCATCAAAAACATCCATCCCCGCAAACCAGAGAGCAATTGCACAGACGATGGTGAGGAACACATAAATCAGCCAGAGCGTTTTTGCCGTTTCCGCAATCCTCGGGCGCATTTTATTGTCTTTCAGCGGCCCCGGCATTTCCGCCCGGTACAACTGCATTCCCCCGACACCCAGCAGCGGCAGGATAGCAACAGCCAGTACAATGATCCCCATCCCGCCCAGCCACTGTAACATCTGCCGGTAGAATAAAATCGCTTTGGGCAGTGTATCCAGCCCGACCAGTGTGGTGGCTCCCGTTGTGGTTAACCCGGAGAATGATTCAAAAAACGCATCGGTCACCGACAGGTTCGGACGCTCAGAAAAAATAAAAGGTAATGCCCCGACACTGCCCAGCACTGTCCAGAACAGCACCACAATCAGAAAACCTTCTTTCGGCTTTAACTCACTTTTTTTATTACGGTTCGGGATCCAGAGCAGCAGGCCGATAATCAGTGCCGCCAGGAATGTCTGACTGAATGCTTTACCTGCACCGTCTTTATAGATGAGCGCCACAATCCCGGGAATGATCATGGTGACAGAAAAAATAATGACGAGTAACCCGACAATACGGGTTATGGCGCGAAAATGCATTGCAGCAGAGTCCTCAGAAATCAGTTTCCGGTGGTGTCATCAGGGCATTTAAGCTCAAACATCCCCCGGCTCAGGTCACGTAATTTATCACTAACCTCACTCAGTAAGGTAGCAGGAATCGAGATACGTAACGTCACATCCGCACCGAAATCGCTGTTGATTATCGTGCCATCCACCTGCCGGACCACTAATTCTGCCTGGCTGATAAAGCTGTAATCACAGGTTATTTCACATATCACCTGCGGGATTTTGATTTTCGTCACCAGCAATTTCAGTGCCTGCTGAACCCCGCTGCCGTATGCACGGACCAGCCCGCCGGTGCCTAATTTTATTCCGCCGAAATAACGGACAACCACCGCCGTAATTTCCCCGATGCCGCTGCCGAGCAGCGGTGCAATCATCGGTTTACCGGCGGTTCCGGTCGGCTCACCGTCATCAGAAAAACCCAGTTGCTGCGAATCATCCGGACGCCCCGCAACAAATGCCCAGCAATGGTGCCGGGCATCGGGATATTCATCTTTGACAGACTGGATAAATTGCTTTGCTTCATCCACCCCGTCCGTATGTTGCAACAGGGTGATGAAACGGCTTTTTTTTATCTCTTCAGTAAACGTAACCGGCTCAGCCGGTATAAGGTACGATTTCATTACGGCAGATTCAGATCCCGCGTCATATTTTCCACACTGTTGTCATGGATAATAATGTTATCTTCAATGCGGATGCCGCCACAAGGTTTAAACTGCTCAATACGTTTCCAGTCAAAATGCTGACTGAACTTACCTTCACGCCACGGTGCCAGCAGAGATTCAATAAAATACAGTCCCGGCTCGATTGTCAGCACCATACGCGGCTCCAGAATACGGGTGCAGCGCAGGAACGGATACATTTCCGGTGCTGCCAGATGCTCACCCTGATCATTCTGCATAAACCCGGCAGCATCATGAACCTGAAGACCCAGCGGATGCCCCAGACCATGCGGCAGGAATGGTGTGGTTACCCCTTCACTGACCATTGCTTCTTCAGACATTCCGGTGATGATCTTATGTTTTTTCAGCAGCTTCGCGATGCGGTGATGCATCTGAATATGGTAATCGGTATAGCGGACCCCGGCTTTAATATCACCGATCAGTGACTGCTGCTCATCATTCAGATCAGAGACCAGTTGTGCGAAATCGCTGTCAGCATCAGCAGCATACGTCCGCGTTAAATCAGCGGCATAACCATTGAATTCGGCTCCGGCGTCAATCAGGAAGCTGTGCCGTGTATGTGGTGTGTTTTTATTCAGTTTGGTGTAGTGCAGAACAGCGGCGTTTTCATTAATAGCAACAATATTGTCATACGGTACATCAGTATCACGATGGCCGGTTGCCATCAGGTACGCCATATTGATATCAAATTCACTCAGGCCGGATAAAAAGGCTTCATGGGCGGCAAGATGCCCGTTAACCGCCATTTTTTGTGCTTCACGCATGCAGGCCAGTTCGTAATCTGTTTTATATGAACGATGAAACGCAAAGAAATCCAGCACCGCTTTCGGGTTAATATGATTGCTGCTGATCCCCAGCGCTGCGGCACGATCAGTATTCGGCCCGATATACGCAGTACGGATTTTATCCTGTGAAGCCAGCATGGAGGCAATATCACCGGCATTCTTCAGATGGATAACCTCAACATCGTTTGTCCAGTAAGAAGAAGGTAACGCCTCGACGCTGTGCCAGTAATCAACCGGGGAATAGAACCATAACTTCGGCTTATTCACACCATCAGTCCACAGCCAGCAATGCGGTACATCAGTGACCGGCACCCATGCTTTAAAATGCACGTTACTTTTAAAGGGATAGTCACGATCATCGAGAAAAATGCGTATCGGTTCACCTGAGTGGATCAGTAACGAGTCCAGTTTCTCGCGCGCAAGAATATCGCGGGTCCGCTGTAATAATGTTGCGATATACTCACGGTAGAGGGATGCCATTTTTTCCATGGGAATTAACCTTTTTTCATTATGATAGTGACAAAAGCTTAGCATGATCTCCGCGATGATGGATATGGCAGGCTATGTCATCCCCGGTTATTTACCGGGAATCTTCGGCGCGTCACGACGTTTTTCTTTTCTGTTTCTGCATATTGAGACATTTTGCGTGATCTTCAGCGCAAAAAATCATCATTTCATTTGCTTTTGTTAACAAAAAAATCACAATTACCCCATCTGGTCATACCACCTGGTGTTCTCATCCTTTACCGGAGCGATGCGATATTTAAGGAGAACCGTATGCTTTATCACAGTGAATCAATGAAGGTCAGCTGGGAAAAAGAGGGAATTGCAAAACTTGTTTTTGATGCGCAGGGAGCGATAAATAAACTGGATACCCGGACAATTGCCTCACTGGATGAAGCCGTTGCCTGCCTTGAACAAATACCACAGCTGAAAGGCCTGATTATTACCTCCGCCAAAGAAAGCTTTATCCTGGGCGCAGATATTACAGAATTTCTTACACTGTTTAATGCGCCGGACGAACAACTCACCGAATGGCTGAATTTTGCCAACCGGTTGTTTAACCGGATTGAAGATCTGCCTGTGCCTACTGTCGCTGCACTGCGGAAATTCACACTCGGCGGCGGGTGTGAGTGCGCACTGACAACAGACTACCGCCTCGCCACTGACGATCTGCGTATCGGCCTGCCGGAAACCAAACTCGGGATAATGCCGGGCTTCGGCGGCTCAGTCCGTCTGCCCCGCCTGATTGGTTGTGATAATGCCCTTGAACTGATCACACAGGGAAAAATCGTGACTGCCGGGGAAGCACTGAAACTAGGTCTGACAGACGGTATTGTGCAGGATGATGAACTGATTAACGGCTCACTGATACTGCTGGAACAGGCCATCAGTGGCCGGATGGACTGGCAGGCACGGCGACGGCAGAAAAAAGCGGCGTTGCAGTTACGCCCGGCAGAACTGCAGATGAGTTTAATCACAGCCAAAGCCCTTGTCCGGCAAAAAGCAGGTAAACATTACCCCGCGCCGATGGCGGCAGTAAACGGAATAGAAGCCGGAGCCGGATTACCCCGTGATGAGGCATTACTCTGCGAAACGGCCCATTTTGTTCCGCTGACCCGGACACGGGCCGCCCGCGCCCTGGTTTCTCTTTTCCTGAATGAACAATATGTCAAAGGTCTTACCCGCCGGCAGACCGCGTTACGTGATGCACCGGAACACGCTGCCGTTATCGGCGCAGGCATTATGGGCGGCGGTATCGCTTATCAGTCCGCTTACAGCGGCATTCCGGTACACCTGAAAGATATTCAGCCTGCAGCCCTGCAGGCCGGTATTGATGAAACGGTAAAGCTGCTGGAAAAACAGTGTCAGTCAGGAAAAATGACACTGGTTCAGGCCGCCGGGATACGCGCCGCTATCCACCCCGTCCGCCATGATAATGAACTCAGTGACTGCGATATTGTGGTTGAAGCGGTTGTTGAGAACAAAGCCATCAAACAAAAAGTGCTGGCCGATATTGAACAACAGGTCAGCGAACACTGTATTCTGACATCAAATACTTCTTCGATCCCTGTCAGTGAACTGGCTCAGGTGCTGAAACGCCCGCACAATTTCTGCGGAATGCATTTTTTCAATCCCGTACCTAAAATGCCGCTGGTTGAAGTAATCCGGGGAGAGAAAACATCAGACGACACAATCGCCGCTGTGGTGCACTATGCCCACAAAATGGGAAAAACCCCCGTTGTGGTGGGGGATTGCCCTGGGTTTTTTATCAACCGCGTACTGTTTCCGTATCTGAACGCGTTTTCTCTGCTGGTGTCCGCCGGTGCGGATATTAAAGCTGTGGATCGTGTGATGGAACAGGAATTCGGCTGGCCGATGGGACCGGCGCTGCTGCTCGATGTTGTCGGGCTGGATACCGCCAATCATGTACAGCATGTGATGGCTGAGGGCTATCCGGAACGGATGGTCGTTGAAGAGCGCAATGTCATCAGTCTGTTTGCCGGACTGAAACGACTGGGGCAGAAAAGCCGTCTCGGGTTTTACCGCCATACTGATGACGGCAAAGGCCGCCTGCAGAAACAGCCCGATGAACAGTTCGAAGAAGTTCTTGCACCACTGGAGCGAACACCCCGCGATTTTACCGCGGACGAGATTATCGACCGCCTGATGATTCCGATGGTGAACGAGGTTATCCGCTGCTACGAGGAAGGCATAATCAGCAGCCCGGCCGAAGCAGACCTGGCGCTGGTTTACGGTCTTGGCTTTCCGCCGTTCCGGGGCGGTATTTTCCGTTATCTGGATGATACCGGCACCCGCGCTTTCTGTGAAAAAGCAGCGCAATACAGCGCACTGAGTCCGCTTTATGCCATTCCGGACAGTCTGCGGGCACATGCTGTTAATAACACACCTTATTATCCGCAACCGGATAGTCACCTTGTTACTGCACAGTGAGGTTTATATGGGAAAAGTCATGATAATTGATGGTCTCCGCACCTCAATGGGACGTTCAAAAAACGGTATTTTCCGGCATGTGCGGGCAGAAACTCTCTCAGCAGAAGTGATGAGTACGGTGATAAAACGTAACAATATCAATGCGGCTGATATTGATGACATTATCTGGGGATGTGTGCAGCAGACCGGCGAACAGGGGTTTAATATCGCCCGTCATGCCGCCCTGCTGACAGATATTCCGCATACGGTGCCGGCGGTTACCGTTAACCGGCTGTGCGGTTCATCGATGCAGGCGCTGCATGATGCTGCCCGTCTGATTCAGACCGGTGACGGTAAACTGGTACTTGCAGGGGGCGTTGAACATATGGGTCATATCCCGATGACACACGGTATCGATATCAATCCGGCTGCCGCACTGCACACCGCCAAAGCGTCCGGCATGATGGGATTAACCGCCGAAGCACTGGCGCGGCAATTTTCTGTCAGCCGTGAGTCACAGGATGAATTTGCTCTGCGTTCACATCAGCGGGCCGCACAGGCATTCCGGGACAACAGATTCAGCCGTGAAATCCACCCGGTTCAGGGGCATAACCAGGCCGGAGTACCTGTCATTGCCACCCGGGATGAAACCGTCCGCGATAACGGCAGCCTTACCGAGCTGGCCGCATTGCGTCCGGTATTTGATCCGGTCAGCGGTACGGTTACCGCCGGTAACTCCTCTGCAATTTCAGATGGTGCCTCAGTAACGCTGCTGGCCGGGGAGCACTATGCCCGTGAACATGGTTTATCTCCGCGGGCAGTGGTACGGGCGATGAGTGTTACCGGCTGTGAACCGGCACTGATGGGATACGGCCCGGTACAGGCAACACAGGCAGTTCTGAAAAAGGCCGGGCTAACGCTGGCAGATATTGATGTTATCGAACTGAACGAAGCATTTGCGGCACAGGCACTTGCCTGCCTGAAGGGTATGGGATTATCTGACTGTTATGATGACAAAGTGAATCTGCATGGCGGCGCGATTGCACTCGGGCATCCTCTCGGCTGTTCCGGCACCCGGATCATTAATTCACTGCTGACGGTCATGGAGCAGCGGGATGCACAATTCGGGCTGGCAACGATGTGTATTGGTTTTGGTCAGGGGATAGCAACCGTGATTGAACGTGTCCGTGGCTGATCACTGAGAACGTTATAAATAACAGCGACGTTTTCTGCTTCATCTCACCACACAAGAACGTCGCTGACACTGCTTTAACCGTTTGGCTGACCTGTTATCAGCATTCTCCCGCCGTCAGGGGGCGGGATTTTCTTTAAATAAACTCGAATGCATCACCAAACAGACGATCAGCATCCGCACCGCGTTCCTGGCAAAAACGCTCACGGGCGATTTTAGCCATTTCAAACCGGCCGGCAATATAGATATCTTTTCCGGCCAGTGAACCAAAATCATCCAGAACCGCACTGAGCACCGTACCGGTTCGTCCGCGCCAGGTATCATCCGGCTGTTCAACAACAGGGATAATTTTCAGGTTCGGATGTGTTTCGGCGAGCGCCTGCAATTCACCGAGGTCATAGAGATAAACATGCTCTCTGGCACCCCAGTAAAACGTGATATCACGCTGCGGATTTTCTTCCAGGGCCGCCAGCAGAACAGAACGGGTGTAAGAAAAACCGGTTCCTCCGGCAATCAGGAGCATGGGTGCGTCACTGTTTTCCCGGAACCAGGCGTTGCCGTGCGGGATATCAATAGTCACCCGCCGGTTATCCAGGATCCGATCCATCACCGCCATCGCATAAAGATTAAATTCAGATGCACCGATATGCAGCTCAATTTCCTGCCGGGATGACGGCGCGGATGCCATTGAGAACGGGCGCTTATCCCGTTCATCCATCACCACCATCAGGTATTGCCCGGCTTTGAATGAAAAATCACCATCCGGTAATAATTTTATGCGGTATACCGTATCCGTTATAGATTCAACAGAGGTAACTTTGCAGTTTAACGTTGCCATGTGCTCCCTCAATTATCGAGAATATTTAATTCGTCCCATATGGCGTCAACACGCTGTCTGACTTCATCGGTCATAACAATCGGTTTGCCCCACTCGCGCGAGGTTTCGCCGGGCCATTTATTTGTTGCATCCAGTCCCATCTTCGACCCCAGCCCCGATACCGGAGATGCAAAATCGAGATAGTCAATCGGGGTATTTTCCATCATGACAGTGTCCCGGGCCGGATCCATCCGGGTCGTGATCGCCCAGATCACATCATTCCAGTCACGGGCATTGATATCATCATCGCAGACAATAACAAATTTAGTGTACATAAATTGCCGTAAATACGACCAGACTCCCATCATGACCCGCTTTGCATGTCCCGCATACTGCTTTTTCATGGTGACAACGGCCAGGCGGTATGAACACCCTTCCGGCGGCAGGTAAAAATCCACAATTTCAGGGAACTGCTTCTGCAGAATCGGCACCAGCACTTCATTCAGCGCCACACCCAGTGTTGCCGGTTCATCCGGCGGACGACCGGTATAGGTTGAGTGATAGATAGGCTCATCACGCTGGGTAATATGAGTGACCGTAAAGACAGGGAAATCATCCACTTCATTATAATAACCGGTATGATCCCCGTATGGCCCTTCCGGTGCAGTTTCACCCGGCTCAATATACCCTTCAAGAATGATCTCCGCACCGGCAGGAACTTCCAGATCATTCGAGATACATTTGACCACTTCTGACTTATTACCGCGCAGTAATCCGGCAAAGGCGTACTCGGACAAGGTATCCGGAACCGGCGTCACCGCGCCGAGAATTGTCGCAGGATCAGCACCCAGCGCCACCGCAACCGGAAAACGCTCTCCCGGGTGTGCCTGACACCATTCCTGAAAATCGAGTGCGCCGCCGCGATGCGATAACCAGCGCATAATCAGTTTATTTTTCCCCAGCACCTGCTGGCGGTAAATGCCCAAATTCTGACGATCTTTAAACGGCCCGCGGGTGACGGTCAGTCCCCAGGTGATCAGCGGTGCCGCATCATCCGGCCAGCAGTGCATAACCGGGATTTTTGTCAGATCCACATCATCGCCGGTGAAAACATGTGCCTGGCACGGCGCGGAACTCAGCCGCTTGGTCGGCATATTAAGAACCTGCTTAAACTTCGGCAGCTTATCGATAAGGTCACGGAACCCTTTCGGCGGATCCGGCTCTTTCAGGAAAGCCAGCAGTTTACCGACATCATGCAACGCTTTGACATCCTCCTGCCCCATTCCCATCGCAACCCGTTTGGTTGTGCCGAACAGATTACAGAGCACCGGCATTGAATAACCTTTCGGATTTTCAAACAGCAATGCAGGGCCGCCCGCACGCAGTGTGCGATCCGCAATTTCCGTCATTTCGAGGTAAGGATCGACTTCAGTTTTGATCCGTTTAAGCTCGCCCTGACTTTCCAGAATGGTGAGAAAATCTCTCAGGTCCCGATATTTCATTATGTTATTAATCTGTCAGCAGGTGGAAGGGACTCCATTATAGGAATCCCGCCCACTGTTACAAGTACAGGGATCAGCAGCAGCAGAACGGAACCCGGTCTGCCAGAGCACTGGTATCGAATTGTTCCGGGAATGTTTTGTTGTGCTGAAAGAGTTTGAATCCTTCATTTTTGCCGCTGAAGTAGTGCAGCTCATTTCCGGTGATATGGAAACCACTGCCTTCACGCAGCGCCACAACAATCTCATCCGGATTGATGGCACAGAATTCCGCAATCCGCTCATCACGGGTTTCACCCATATGGCCGCTGATCACCGCGTCAATATAGTGAGGGTTAATCTGAACAGGGAACAGCCCCAGAGACGGCATCACCACACAGTTACGTACCGGCATATCATTGGTGGTCCGGATACTCGGCGTGGCAACGTTACACCCGGCACTCCAGCCGATATACGGGATATTTCGTTCACGAACCGCGCGCTGGATCGGCACAACCAGGCCATTTTCATGCAGCAATTGATTCAGCAGCCAGGTATTTCCGCCGCTGACAAGAATACATTCCGCATTTTCGACAGCCTGAACCGGGGAATCAAAATGGTCGATGCAGGTAACATCTATCCCCAGCGCTTCAGAGAGTTCACGGGCACGCTGGTCGTGATCAGCGCGGATAACCGCATAGGCAATCAGCACTGCAGAGCGGATCCCGCGGGTTTTTATCATTATCCGGATGCGATCCTGTGCATAACTGAGCCATTGCGGGTTACCGGAAAGTTTGCCGTTACTGAGTAAAAAAATGTCCATCGACATTGCCCTTATTATTCTGTCATTATAAATATGATAATCAGTTTATAACCCATTAAATGACATCATTCTACGGTAAAAAGCAACTCAAATAAGGGACTGAATTCACACTCATTTATCTTAAACAGCCATTTGTTGCATTCATAGTAAAACAAATTTGTTATTATCAGGCTTTATATAAGCCCCGTTTGTGTTGGATAGCGTAATGAAGGATTGGTATTTATTGTACTGCAAACGCGGACAGCTTCCGCGGGCAATGGAACATTTGCAGCGGCAGCAGGTGGAATGCCTGACACCGATGGCGAACATTGAAAAAGTGGTTCGGGGCAAACGTGTGACAGTCAATGAGCCTCTGTTCCCGAATTATCTGTTTATCTCTTTTGATCCCGAAATTATTCATACAACCACGATTAACTCAACGCGCGGCGTCAATCATTTCGTCCGTTTCGGGCCGCTGCCTGCGGTTGTTCCCGCATCATTGATTGAAGAGCTGAAAAATGCCGAATGTATCAGTCTGTCGGAGCAAAATGTACCGCAACCGGGAGATACTGTGGAAATTACTGAAGGGATGTTTAAAGGCCTGGAAGCGATTTATCAGGAACCGGACGGTGACACCCGTTCGGTGCTGCTGCTGACGCTGATCAGTAAAGAACTGACCAAAAAAGTGGATAACACCAGCTTTATCCGGAAACGCTGAGTATTTTCCTCCCCCCGGAAACAAAAAACCGCCCTGTTGTTAAGGCGGTTTTTACCTGAAGCAGTATCGCGTTACTCTTCGGCTTCTTCATCCTGCGGTTGTTCTTTACTGCGCGGTACATAGAAACGGGCAAAGAACACACCGACTTCAAACAACAGATACATCGGGATAGCCAGCAGCGTCTGCGAGAACACATCCGGTGGTGTCAGCAGCATCCCCACCACAAAAGCCCCGACCAGAATATAAGGCCGTTTCTGCTTTAGTGAGGCAACGGTCGTCGCACCGCTCCAGCACAACAGAATAATGGCAATCGGCACCTCAAAGGAGATACCAAACGCCATAAACAGCGCCATGACAAAGCTGAGATAGTTATTAATATCTGTTGCAATGACCACATCCTGCGGTGCTGTCGAGGTAAAGAACCCGAACGCCAGCGGGAAGACAACAAAATACGCGAATGCCATCCCCATATAAAACAGCACAGTGCTGAAAAACAGCAGCGGCATTAATAAGCGGCGTTCATGCTTATACAGTGCCGGTGCGATAAAAGCCCAGACCTGGTACAGAATGTACGGTGCCGAAATAAAAATAGAGACCATAATGGTCAGCTTAATCGGCGCCAGGAACGGTGACGCAACATCCGTTGCGATCATGTTCGAGCCCTGCGGCAGTTTGCTCACCAACGGCGAGGATACCAGCTGATAGATATCATTTGAGAAATACGCCAGCGCAACAAACACAACAAAGACTGCAATCAGGCTGTTGAGAATGCGTTTTCGTAATTCGATTAAATGAGTGATCAGCGGTTGCGTGTCTTCAACAGCCATAACGTACTTTTACCGTAATCTATTAATGTTTCTGTGAATCTGACGCAGCAGCAGTTACCGGTGACGGTGCAGGTTCTGTATCACTGACTTCCGGTGACGGGCGGGCAGGGATTTCGTCTGCAGCAGCCGGGGATGGTGCTGCCGGATTTTCCGCCGCCGGAGAACCGGCGGATGCCGGGCGGGCAGACGGGATGTCAAGTTCCCGGTCAGCCAGTGCTTCCGGATCCAGCTGCTTTTTCAGTGTATCTGCCGGTTCCTGATAAGAGCGGCGTAATGTATCCGCTGCTTCTTTCAGTTCATCCATCGATGCCTTCAATTCAGGTGAAATGGCTTTACCGGCCTGCTCTTCCATTTTTTTCAGGTTATCCTGCAACTCCTGAAGTTTGAGTTCCTGGGTCAGCTCATTTTGCACATTGGCAGCCATTGAACGCATCACACGGATCCAGCCGGCTACTGTCTTTACAGCAACCGGAAGGCGTTCAGGTCCCAGAACCACAAGTCCGATAACCAATACTAAGATCAGTTCACCAAAACCGATGTCAAACACGGGTTATACCTGCTCTTTGTTTTTATTCTCTGGCTGCTCAGCTGAATCAGCTTTCTTTTCTGCGATATTTTTTTGTTCAAAATCCGCGTCTTTTCCGGCTGTTGTTGTATCTGCTTTGTTCTGATCGTCATCACCGATGGCTTTTTTAAAGCCTTTGATGGATGCGCCTAAATCAGATCCCAGGGTACGGAGTTTGTTTGTTCCGAACAGGAGAACAACAATCACAGCAATAATTAACAATTGCCAAATATTAATACCGGCCATTAGTTTTACCTCAAATTGATATGGACCTACTTACTTCATTATATACAACCACAGCCGTATACGGAAATACACAACATCGGCTGAAACCTTGCTTTAACTCAATCTTTACTTCATTTTACCGGATTGCCACCATCCTGTTACCCAGGTGAGCGCACCAAAAAACATCAGAACCCATGGTGCAACCGGTGCACCGGCCAGATGGAACAGCCCGGCACAGATAAACAATGTCGCCCCGATGCCCAGGGAGAAATTCGCTTTCCGCTGAGCCGCCTGCTGCTGTTTCATCTGCTCTGCCAGCCGCTCAACACCGGATTGCAGACGGCGCTGCTGCTTAAGACTGTCATACACCAGTTCCGGTAATTCCGGTAGTTTTTCCGCCCAGAACGGCGCTTTTTCTTTGATACTGCGGATCACTGCTTTTACGCCAATCTGACTTTTCAGCCACGACTCAAGGAATGGTTTCGCGGTTTTCCACAGATCCAGCTGCGGATAAAGCTGGCGTCCGAGCCCCTCAACATACAGCAGGGTTTTCTGTAATAAAACCAGCTGCGGCTGAACTTCCATATTAAAGCGCCGGGCGGTATTAAACAGGTTCAGCAGCACATGACCGAAAGAGATTTCTGCCAGCGGTTTTTCAAAAATCGGTTCGCATACCGTACGGATAGCAAATTCAAAATCTTCCACATTGGTATCCGGCGGCACCCAGCCGGAATCCACATGCAGCTCAGCCACTTTGCGGTAATCACGGTTAAAGAAGGCAATAAAGTTTTCCGCGAGATAGCGCTTATCTTCTTTATTCAGTGAGCCGACAATACCGCAGTCGATACCAATATACTGAGGATCGTCCGGATGCTCACGGCTGACAAAAATATTACCCGGATGCATATCCGCATGGAAGAAACTGTCGCGGAAAACCTGCGTGAAGAAGACCTGCACGCCGCGCTCAGCCAGTAACTTCATGTTTGTGCCCTGCTCATGCAGAGCCGCAATATCAGAAACCGGAATACCGTAGATCCGCTCCATGATCAACACATTTTCACGGCAGAGATCGGGATAAACCTCCGGTACATAGAGCATCGGGCTGTTTTCAAAATTACGGCGCAACTGAATGGCATTAGCCGCTTCGCGTTGCAGATTCAGCTCATCCAGCAGTGTTTTTTCATACTCACGTACGACCTCTTTCGGCCGCAGACGTCTGCCGTCCGGTAACAGGGGAACCATGTTCGCCAGCCGGTACATCAGATGAATATCCGCCTGAATCACCGGCAGGATATCCGGACGGATCACTTTCAGTACCACCGCCTGTCCGTTTTCTTTCAGGACAGCGGTGTGTACCTGCGCAATTGATGCGGATGCCAGCGGGGTAATATCAAAATCATCGAACCAGGTTTCCACTGGTCCTTCCAGGGCATCTTCAATGGTTTTCTTTGCCAGATTACCGTCAAATGATGAAACGCGATCCTGCAGCAGCGCCAGCTGATCGGCAATGGCCGGCGGGAACAGATCCCGGCGGGTGGAAAGCATCTGCCCGAACTTTATCCATACCGGCCCCAGTTCCTGAAGCGCCAGACGCAGACGCTCACCCAGCACTTTGTCTTTATGCTTGTTCGGCATCCAGAACAGTGAACGGCGCCAGAGGCGGATAGCCCAGCTCAGACGATTTTTGGGGATCAGTTCATCCAGCCCGTAATTCAGGAGAGTGCGGATGATAAAATAGAGGCGTTTTATTTCACTCGGTCTCATACCCGGTTCCTGCTTTTTTTTCCAGACGGGCGAGGCGCGCCTCAAGTTCATTTGCGGTTTGTGCAGCATCCGCAACTTCATCACAGAAATGAGCGGCTTCCAGTGCAGAAGGAGCAAGCGCCCACTCACGGGTGACCGCACCGGTCAGGTATTCCTGCTGACGGCATACTGCACGACGGATAAACTGCCCGCCTTTTACGGCGATCTGAGTCAGTGTCTGCGCGGCAATATCGCCGGTATACGGCGCCAGATAATGTGCCGGATCCCATTCCGCCATATCCAGCAGCGCGGAAAAGTGCTGAATAACCTGCATATCACCGTCAATCACGATATCACCCTGCCGGATCAGTGCAGAAAGCTGTTGTTTGTCTTTCAGTTTCAGCAGAGTGAGAAAACGGGTTTGCAGTACACAGTCAGCCGGGTCTTCCCAGCGGGAAATCACATCCAGCTGCTTTTCACTGAAGATCAGTGTGAACTGCATATCCGGCTCTGTCAGCCGGAGGGTGAGTGTTTTACCGGTCAGACGGGCGCGGGCCGGCTTCAGTACCGTTTCGCTGTACAGCAGCCGGTTAAGTACCGTTTCCAGAAATCCGGCAACCACAGGATAAAGTGCCTGCGGACTGACAGGAGACGGAATATTTTCTGCAAACGTATCAGCCATATCAGAATTTGAACCCTTTATGCAGCGCCACAATGCCGCCGGTCATATTGGTATAGGAAACATGCTCAAATCCGGCATTTTCCATCATGCCTTTCAGGGTTTCCTGATCCGGATGCATGCGGATGGATTCGGCAAGATAGCGGTAGCTGTCCGCATCATTCACAACCGCCTGCCCGATACGCGGCAGCACGTGGAAGGAATAAGCGTCATATACTTTACTCAGCGGTTCAATTACCGGTTTGGAGAATTCCAGCACCAGCAGGCGACCACCCGGTTTTAACACACGGAACATGGAGCGGAGTGCTTTGTCTTTATCAGTGACATTACGCAGCCCGAAAGAGATGATGATGCAGTTGAAGTAATCATCCGGGAACGGCAGTTCTTCGGCGTTCGCCTGAACATAATTCACATTGCCGACAACCCCGTGGTTACGCAGCTTTTCCCGGCCCATTTTCAGCATGGAGTCGTTAATATCCGCAAGGATCACCTGCCCGTTTTCACCGACCATACGGGAAAATTTTGCGGTAAAATCACCGGTTCCCCCGGCAAGATCCAGCACCCGCTGACCGCGGCGGACACCACTGGCATCAATAGTAAAACGTTTCCAGACACGATGGATGCCGAAAGACATCAGGTCATTCATCAGATCGTATTTTGCGGCAACAGAATGAAAGACGTTTGCCACCATACCTGCTTTTTCGTTTCTGTTAACAGTGCGAAAACCAAAATCGATTGTATCCCGGGATTGCTCTTCCATTCTCTTCTTGCCTGTTTTGCCTGTGTGCATGAATTAGTGATCGGAAAAGTGTATCAGCCTTTACCGCAAAACCCTATGCTCATTGTGTTGTTCTGCGAAATTAGCCGGGACCTCCGGCAGTTCATCCGCGGCACTGTCCTGCTGTTCACTGAGGCGGGCTTTCTGCACCAGAATTTCATCCAGCGGGCGTTTTACCTCAACCCCCAGTTCACGGAAGCTTTCTGCCTGTGACAGCAGGTTTCCGCGACCGGTGGTCAGTTTTTTCATCGCCCCGTGGTATGTGCTCTGGGCTTTATCCAGCGCCTGACCGATAGCGTCCATTTCCTCGGTAAACAGGCGGAGTTTGTCATACAGACGCGCGGCCCGTTGTGCAATTGCCTGACTGTTTTCATGCTGATGTTCATAACGCCAGAGATTGGCGATTGTCCGCAGCGCCACCAGCAGTGTGGACGGGCTGACCAGCATGATATTGCTTCTGAGGGCTTCGTCCAGTAACACACTTTCCTGCCCGACCGCTGCCAGAAACGCCGGTTCGACAGGGATAAACATCAGTACATAATCCAGCGAGTTAATCCCGCTGAGATCCTGGTATTCTTTGCGGCTCAGACCGCGGATGTGCTGACGCACAGAGTTGATATGTTCCGTCAGTGCCGCCTGCCGGGCGTCCGGGGTGTCACTGTTGAAGTAACGCTCGTAGGCCACCAGCGATACTTTGGCGTCCACAATCACCTGCTTGTTCTGTGGCAGGTAAATCACCACATCCGGCTGATAACGGCTTTGCTGTTCGTTTTTCAGGCTGACCTGGGTGGCGAATTCATGGCCCTCGCGCAGACCGGAGGCCTCCAGGATACGGGCAAGAATCGTTTCCCCCCAATTACCCTGCATTTTATTGTCACCTTTCAGGGCATTGGTGAGGTTGACCGCTTCCTGCGCCATCCGCAGATTAAGCTGTTGCAGGCGCTGAATTTCATGTGTCAGGGTGTGGCGTTCACGGCTTTCCTGGCTGTAACTTTCCTGCACCTGCCGGTTAAAGTTATCCAGCTGTTCACGGAACGGACGCAGCAGCATGGACAGGCTCTGGCGGTTGAGTTCATCTGTCCGGCGGCCGCTCTGTTCAAAGATACGGGAAGCCAGGTTTTCAAACTGGGTATTCAGGCGTTGCTCACTGTTAAGCAGCAGCCGCTGTTTTTCTTCAGCAGCCAGGCGGCTCTCTTCCAGCCGGGTGGTCAGCTCACGGATTTCAGCTTCCTGCTGTGCGCTGATATGACGGGCATTTTCCAGTGATTGTTCACTCTGTTCTCTGGCCTGCTGCCAATATGCTGCCTGACGCTGGGTTTCATCCAGCAGAGCCAGTTGCGCAATATTGTCCTGTAACAGCCGGTTTTTGTCCGTCAGCCGCTGTTGCAGGCTGAACCAGACCACACCGCCGCCCAGCAGAATTCCGCTCAGAATGCCGATAAAACCATAAAGCCACTGAATATCCACGATGGCCGTCTCCTCCGCGAGTCACTTACGCCGCTTACGGTAAAATAGCACTGTACAGATGTCCACTGTCTTTTTACTGTCCGCCGTTTTTTTCGGCGCGTCACGCAAAAATCAATGTAATCCGTGAAAATGCGGCGCTATCCGCCCATCAGTCCGGCCATCCATTTCAGCCCGAACGCGCCGGGGGCCAGCAGGCCGAATGCCCAGATCACGGCAGAAGACAGGTTCGCCAGCTGAAAATGGCGCTGCGGCATCGCGCAGATCCCGGCCACCAGCGGTACCACGGCGCGGAACGGCCCGAAGAAGCGCCCGAAGAAGACACCCCATATTCCCCATTTTTCAAAGAACTGATGCCCTCTGACCAGGGTTTGCGGGGAGCGTGAAATCGGCCACATATGACGGACATTATCCTTGTAGTAGTAGCCGATGTAATAGGAGATCCAGTCGCCGAAAAAGCCACCGGTGGCCGCCGCCAGAAAGACCGGCATAAAATTCAGCCCGCCTTCCCCGATCAGCGCCCCGACCCCGAGCAGAATCACCGTTGCCGGGAACAACAGGGAAAGAAATGCGAGAGATTCACCGAATGCCAGCACGAAGACGATCGGCAATGCCCAGAATTCATGTTCACGGACAAATGCGGTGACGGTGGTAATAATATCTGCCGGTGCCAGAAAATCCCCCTTACTGTCTGATCTTATTCAAGGAAATGGTTGCGGATTTTATCGCGGACTGCCGTTGTCAGCCCGATATCTTTCGCCAGCCAGGTATCAATACTGCCATAATGCGAATGAATGCTTTTCAGCGCGGTATTCAGGAAGTCAGGCTGTACGGAGTACACATAGGCGAATTTCTCCACCACCGCTTCCGGCATATTTTTCGCGTGCTCTGCCAGCAGTTCATGGCGGTACGGCGCCAGCGTGTCATTGGTCAGCAGGTAATCTTCCATCACCATATCGGTATCCGCGCCGAGTGCAAACAGCACCAGTGCCGACCCCACACCAGTCCGGTCTTTGCCGACCGCACAATGCTGCACAATACCGCCTTTTTCCGGATTGCGCAGCATATCACCGAGTGCATGATACGCCGGGTTGCCCAGCGGCAGCAGTTCATAGAGGCGCAGCATAAAGGCTTTCGGATCAAACTCCGTCAGTGCTTCATTGCCGAGCTTCTCAAGGTTAGCATCCACTTCCTTTGACATCGGATTTGCCGGTGCGTTCGTGTACAGCGCACCCTGCCACAGACGATCCGGTTTATCAGCAATTTCACCGCTGTCGCGGTAATCCAGGATCTGAAACAGATTCTGCTCTGTCAGCCGGGTTAAGTCGTTGTCGCTCAGGCGATCCAGCGCCCCGGCACGGAACAGCAGGCCGGGTTTGATTTTACTGCCGTCCGGCAGCACTTTGTTTCCCAGGTCACGGAAATTGATCCCGCCGTCGAGCGGCAGTACGGAAGGATGCGGTAATGGCTGTCTGGTCATTGATACCTCTTTATCATTATTATCAGTATGTTCGGCACGATCACTGTATCAGATTTACAGAATGAATGATTAAAAAAAAACCGTACCACCGGAAAATCCGGCGATACGGCTGATTCATGAAACCGGTAACGATCAGATGAGATGACGGGCGGCTTCCACCACAATATCCAGGGTATTGGATTCGGTTTTCTTCATCTTCGCTTCATCAGGAATTTCCTGCTGGGTGCGGTTAACGATAACGCCCGCAACCATCCCGGCACGCAGCCCCTGGCTGGCGCACATGGTCAGCAGTGTGGCGGATTCCATTTCAAAGTTCATCACGCCCATTTCCTGCCACTCTTTCATTGATCCTTTGAACCGGCGGGTCACACGGCCGCTGAACGTATCATAACGCTCCTGGCCCGGATAGAAAGTATCAGAAGAAGCGGTCACACCAATATGAACGGTGGCTTTGGCTGCTTTCGCTGCATTTACCAGCGCGGTGGTGCATTCAAAGTCAGCCACGGCCGGGAATTCCATCGGCGCAAAGTGCAGGCTTGCACCATCCAGGCGCACCGCCGCCGTGGTCACAAGGACATCACCGACATTAATGTTTTCCTGAATCGCTCCGGTGGTACCGATACGCAGGAACGTGCGGATCCCCAGCTGTGCCAGTTCTTCCACCGCGATAGAGGTGGACGGGCCGCCGATGCCGGTTGAACAGACGATAACCGCTTTGCCGTCCAGTTCACCGCGCCATGAGGTGAATTCACGCAGAGACGCGAGATGAACAGGGTTATCCATCAGGCGGGCAATTTTTTCGACCCGGTTCGGATCGCCCGGTACGATAGCCAGCGTCGCACCCTGTAAATCTGCTTTAGTCAAACCTAAATGAAATACATCAGCCATCCTGAACTCCTTAGCGAAAAAATGATTATTGAGGACACTGTAGCGTGCCACTGCACAAAATTTAGTGATTATTATCACTTCATTGATACGTTTCTATGAATCAATTACATAAAAATGAGATTCAAATCACACAAACAGCAGTTTATGCTGAAAATGTCGCCGGACTGCTCTGTGAAAAAGCAAAACACGGGTTGCTTTTTTATCCGCCTCACTCTACTATCCGCACCACTCCGGCACGCGATGCGTGCTGACCTGTCACTTTCAGAACGTAAGGAGGTTCATATGACTACATTACTGTGCACACTTTGCGGGCTCTTGCAGAACTGATTATCACACCGGTATTACAGCGTTATTTCTCCGTATTACCCGTCCCTGTTTCCTGTCTGTTTCTTCCTGACTGCCCGCCATAAACCCGAATTTTCACTATTTTCCGGAATGGATTATGGGCAATTATATGCATTTTGTCGCGCCGGGCGTCTCTTATATCGCCTCGGATGCGACGTGGATCGAAAGTAACGCGATTCAGCAACTGATCACCACCGCACAATTACCGGGTATGACTGCGGTTGCCGGTATGCCGGATCTGCATCCCGGCAGAGGCTATCCGGTGGGTGCGGCATTTTTCTCTGAAGGCCGTTTTTATCCCGCATTGGTCGGTAACGACATCGGCTGCGGTATGGCGCTGTATCAGACTGAGCTGAAAATCAGCAAACTCAACGCGGACAAAGCCGAAAAGCAACTGCGCAGCATGCATGACCATGCGGATACAGACTGGCTGGCAGAGCATGTGAGCGATCACTTCGCTTCACATCCGTTTGCCGCCTCTCTGTCTTCTGTCGGCGGCGGGAATCATTTTGCTGAGTTTCAGCAAATTGACAAAGTTTGTGATGACGGGCTGTTTGCTGCGTCCGGGCTGGATAAACAGCGGATGATACTGCTGGTTCACAGCGGTTCACGCGGACTGGGGCAAATGATTCTGCGTCATCATGTTGAGCAGTTCAGCCACGACGGTCTGACAGACAACACGCCGGAAGCGGCGGAATACCTGACTGCACATCAGCAGGCGCTGGATTTTGCACAACACAACCGGGCGCTGATTGCACTGCGGATGATGCAGCAGCTGCGTACCAAAGGAGAGACGGTACTCGATATCAATCACAACCTGGTGGAAGCCTGTACGGTGAACGGTCGTGACGGCTGGCTGCACCGGAAAGGGGCCACCCCGGTGGATCATGATTATGTGGTGATCCCCGGCTCACGCGGTGATTACAGTTATCTGGTGAAACCACAGGCAACCGCTGACAGCCTTTACTCTCTCGCACACGGCGCAGGGCGTAAATGGATGCGCACCGAGTGCAAAGGACGCCTTTCTCACCGCTATACCCCGGCACAGTTATCCCGCACCGATCTCGGCAGCCGGGTGATCTGTGCCAATAAGCAGCTGATTTATGAGGAAGCACCGCAATCCTATAAATCCATTGAGACAGTGATTGAAAGCCTGTCAGGTGCCGGGCTGATTACCGTGGTGGCGCGGCTGAAACCGTTGCTGACCTACAAAACGAGCGGGGAGTGCTGCTGATGTTATTACAGTTTTCTGCCGCTCACGGCTCTGAGGAATGCTGTCTGGCGGTGAAGCACGCGCTGCGTCTCTTTTTGCAGGAGGCCGCACAGTCAGCGGTCACCGTGACCATTGCGGAGGAAATGCCGTCACAGCACGGCCTGCATTCCGCCCTGCTGTCACTGGACGGAGAGCATGCGGATACGCTGGCGGATCACTGGTGCGGGACATTGCAGTGGCAGTGTGCCAGCCCGTTCCGCCCGACACACCGGCGTAAAAACTGGTTTATCGGCATCCGCCGTTTTACTGCGCCGCAGACGGTATCAGACAGTGAGATTGTCTTTGAACGTCTTAAATCACAGGGGCCGGGCGGTCAGCATGTGAATAAGACTGAATCCGCTGTCCGTGCCACGCACATTGCCACCGGTATTACGGTTAAAGTGCAGTCTGAACGCAGCCAGCACGCCAACAAAAAACTGGCCTGCCGCCTGATTGAATGGCATCTCAGCCAGTATCAGCAACAGCAGTCCGCATCACTGAACGGCGAGCGTCACCGGTCACATCACCAGATCGAACGCGGCCGGGCAACACGCTGCTTCAGCGGGCCGGATTTTCGTCCGGTCAGCTGACAGCACATAACACAAAGCCGGTCATCACTGACCGGCTTTTCTCCTCTTTATATAAGGCAGATTTCCTCAGCGGGATGTCAGCGGATTCTCCCGCAGACGGCGCGCCGCTTCTACCATGTTCGCCAGAGCTTTGCGGGTTTCATCCCAGCCGCGCGTTTTCAGGCCGCAGTCCGGGTTAACCCACAGACGCTCCACGGCAATCTTATCCGCCGCTTTGCGCAGCAGCGCTTCGATCCACTCCACTTCCGGTACATTCGGCGAGTGAATATCATAAACACCCGGCCCGATTTCATTCGGATAATCGAAATCTTCAAATGCTTCCAGAAGCTCCATATCAGAGCGTGATGTTTCAATGGTGATCACATCCGCATCCAGCGCCGCAATGGAATCCATGATGTCATTGAATTCGCAGTAACACATATGGGTGTGGATCTGGGTGTCATTCTCCGCGACTGCGGCATTCAGCCGGAAAGCATCCACTGCCCAGGTAAGATACTCCGCCCATTCTGCCCGGCGCAGCGGCAGCCCTTCGCGCAGTGCCGGTTCATCGATCTGGATAATACCAATCCCGGCTTTCTGCAAATCGTCCACTTCATCACGCAGTGCCAGAGCAATCTGTTTGGCAATGGTTTCACGGCTGACATCCTCGCGCGGGAATGACCAGCAGAGAATGGTCACCGGCCCGGTCAGCATGCCTTTCACCGGCTTGCTGGTCAGGGATTGCGCGTACGTTGCCCAGTCAACGGTGATCGGTTCCGGACGGCTGATGTCCCCGATAATCACCGGCGGTTTCACACAGCGGGAACCGTAGCTCTGCACCCAGCCGTTCTGCGTAAAGACATAGCCGTCGAGATGCTCGCCGAAATACTCCACCATGTCATTACGTTCCGCTTCACCGTGAACCAGCACATCCAGTCCGAGCCGTTCCTGCTCATTAATCGCCTGCTTAATATGTTCAGAGATATTAGTACGGTAGAACGCTTTATCGATATTCCCTTTTTTGAAGTTCAGACGCAGCCCGCGGATTTCCGTGGTTTGCGGAAAAGATCCGATTGTAGTGGTCGGCCACAGCGGCAAATTAAAACGACTGCGTTGTGCTTCTGCACGTTCGGCATACGGCGCGGCGCGTTCGCTGTCACGGGCGGTTACCGCAGCCAGCCGGGCAGCCACCGCCGCATTGTGAACGCGGGAAGAATCACGGCGGCGGGTAATCGGCGCACTGTATTCCGCCAGTGCGGCGATATCATCTGCCGAGCCGCTGTTAACCGCACGGGTCAGCAATGCCAGTTCCTCACATTTCTGCTGTGCGAAGGCAAACCAGCTTTTGACTTCTTCATCCAGTTTGGTTTCGTCCCGAAGGTCAATCGGGCTGTGCAGCAATGAGCAGGATGTACCGATCCACAGGTCGCGTTTTCCGGCCAGCGGGGCGATTACATCATATTTTTGCCGCAGATCGGCACGCCAGACATTGCGCCCGTTAATCAGACCGGCAGAGAGCAGCCAGTCCGCCGGTAATGCATCGTGGATAGCCTGAATATCATCACCGCCCGCGACGAAATCGACGTGCAGCCCCTGAACCGGCAACTCACGGATCAACGGTAAGTGGTGACTCACTCCGTCAAAATACGTGGTCAGCAGCAGTTTTGCATGTCCCTGCAAAGCATCATATGTCGTGCGGTAAGCATCCTGCCACTCCGGCGGCAGATCCAGCACCAGCGCCGGTTCATCAATCTGAATCCACTCAATACCGCGCTGCGCCAGCTTTTCCAGTACGATTTTATAGGCTTCTAACAGTGACGGCAGTAATGATAAGCGGTCAAACTGAGCCCCTTTCACTTTACCGAGCCACAGATAGGTCACCGGGCCGAGCAGCACCGGCTTAACCGCAAAGCCTTGTTCCAGTGCCTCATCCACCTCGTCAAACAGCTGCGGCCAGCTCACGGTGAAGGTTTGACCGCGCTGAAACTCCGGCACAATGTAGTGATAGTTGGTGTTAAACCATTTGGTCATTTCCGCTGCTGCGGCCGGTTCACCGGAAGGCGCACGTCCACGGGCGATACGGAACAGCGTATCGAGGTCAATTTTCCCGTCTGCACCGGCATGACGCGGCGGCACATTGCCGAACAGCAGGCTGGTGCCGAGAACATGATCGTACCAGGCGAAATCCCCGACCGGTAATAATTCAACCCCGGCCTCTTTTTGCAGCTGCCAGTGACGGCGGCGTAATTCACGACCGGTATCGCGCAGCTCATCCTGCGAAATCTGCCCTGCCCAATAACCTTCAAGCGCTTTTTTCAGTTCCCGTTTCAGGCCGATGCGCGGAAAACCCAGAGTGTGATTATGTGTCGTCATAAAAAATCCTATCATTTAGCCATCCAGATGTTTACACATCCATAATCAACGGGTACTGTATAAGAAACAAGCGCAAATTCTTCATCGCTAACCTGAAGGTTCCTCATGATAGAAATAAAACATTTAAAAACGATTCAGGCACTGAATCAGTCAGGGTCACTCGCGGGAGCCGCAGGTGCGTTGCATCAGACACAATCCGCCCTTTCCCATCAGTTCAGTGAACTGGAGCACCGGCTCGGCTACCGGATTTTTATCCGCAAAACCCAGCCGCTGCAATTTACCCCGCAGGGACAGGTACTGTTACAGCTGGCGGAGCAGGTACTGCCGCTGGTAAAAGATGCTATCCGTGAATGTAATGAGCCGGGACTGACCGCACTGCGCGTGGCGATTGAGTGCCACAGCTGCATTCAGTGGCTGACCCCTGCTCTGGCGCATTTCCGCGAGAGCTGGCCGCAGATTAATGTCGATTTCACTTCCGGGGTCAGTTTTGATCCGCAGCCGGAACTGCTGAAACGCGAACTCGATGTGGTGCTGACATCCGATATTGATGAGCAGCACAACGGGAAGCTGACGTATACGCCGCTGTTTGATTATGAGGTGAAACTGGTGGTGGCACCGGAGCATCCGCTGGCCCGCCGTCTGCATATCCAGCCGCAGGATCTGACCGCAGAAACCCTGCTGATTTATCCGGTACAGCGCCAGCGCTTTGATATCTGGCGGCGTTTCCTGCAACCGGCCGGTGTTTCCCCGCAGATAAAAACCGTGGATAACACCCTGCTGATGATCCAGATGGTCGCCGCCCGTATGGGGATCGCCGCACTGCCGCACTGGGCGGTGGAGAATTTTGAAAGACAGGGGATGGTGGTGACCAAAACCTTAGGGGAAGGATTGTGGAGCCGGCTGTATGCCGCAAACCGCAGCGGGGAACAGCGCCAGCCGGCTGTTGAGTCGTTTATTCGCGCGACGCGTCAGCACGCGGTGGACAATCTGCCTTTTGTAAAGACGGCTTCAGTATCCATACCCGGTGTACCCACAGAGATGCCACAATCAGGGTTGCGCCAATGCTGAACGTGAGCCAGTTCGGATGTTGCTGCCAGATGGCAAAGTTCACCAGTAACCCCGCCGGAACCATCATGTTGTTCATGATCGCGAGTGTTCCGGCGTCCACCTGCGTGGCGCCGTAGTTCCACATAAAGTAGCCGATCCCGGATGCCCCGATCCCCAGCCACAGCAGGACACCCCACTGTAACTGCGTGGACGGCATTTTGGCGAAATTACCGAACAGCAGCCAGCCCGCCAGCGCCACCACACAGGCACCGAGGTAGAACCAGAAAAACGCCGTGCGCTGCACCAGCGGATGCACTTCCATCAACCGCTTGTAACCGACCTGACCGATAGCAAAGAAGATATTCGCCAGCTGCACCAGAATCAACCCCGTCCAGAAAGAATCACTGAGATGGTCATAGCGGATCACCGCCGCACCAATCACCGCCAGCAGCGAACTGAATACATAACCCCAGCGCAACCCGCGCCGCTCCAGCAGATCATAAATCAGCGTCACATACAGGGGGGTCAGCACGGTAAACAGCAGGAATTCCGCGACAGTCAGGTAGTTGTAGGCATGGAAAACAAAGAGATACATAATACCGAGCTGACAGGCACCCACCGCCATATACATCAGAATGACTTTCGGAGCGATCCCGCGCCAGCGCAGAAACGGCAGAAAAACCAGTGCCGCCAGCGACACACGGACTAATACAGAGAACCAGCTGTCCACCTGACCGGCGAGATACTCGCCAATCAGGCTGAACGATGCGGCCCACAGGATCGTGGTAATTATCAGTAACGGCATCGGTTATGTTTCTTTCTCAACCAGCAGGGCTTCCAGCAGATCCAGATCATGCAGCAGCAGTTGCAGGGTTTCATTGCTGATATTACGGGTCGCACGCTGGTGATACAGCTCGCCGCGCTCGGCACGCAGTGCGGTCAGACGGAAACGGCGCTCCAGATCTTCCACCTGGAGGTTATATTCCATCTCATCCCCCCCGGCGGTACGCCGCCTGAGGTGTCCGGCCACCCGCGAGGCCACCTCACTGATCGCTTCCGCATCCAGCGCTTCATCCGAACTGGCGGACAGACGCTCTTCCATCTTGCCGATACTGACAATGGCCACTTCCGCCATCGCCGCTTTCGCCGCGCGGATTTCATTGGCATCCGCCTGTTTATCCCCGACATTCATCCCTTTGAGCAGGAACGGCAGCGATACCACCCCCATAAAGAGTGAGAAGATAATCACGCCGGCGGCGATAAACACCATCTGATAACGGGCCGGGAACGGCGTGCCGTCCGGCAGGAACAACGGGATGGACAGTACCCCCGCCAGCGTTATCGCCCCGCGTACCCCGGCAAATGATGCCAGCCACAGATCACGGGTGGAGTAAAACGTAAAATCCAGCGGCTTGCGTTTTAAGGTCAGGCGGCTGACGGTTTTCATCATCCACAACCAGCAGAAACGCAGCACCAGCAGGGCAAAGTAGATCACGATAACCGCGGTAAACAGCATCCAGGTTTCTACTGTCGGGTCAAGTTCCGCCTCAATAACGGACACCTGCCAGATCCCCGGCAGTTGCAGACCGAGCATAATAAAGACCAGGCCGTTAAAGACAAATTCCAGCATCCCCCAGACATTATCCGCCCGCAGACGCATTGCCAGCGGTGCATTACGGATAACCCCGGATTTACTGATAGTCATCCCCGCCGCCACAGCGGCCAGGATACCGGACACACCGATGTGTTCCGCGATCAGATAAGAGGCAAACGGCAGCAGTAACATAAAGACGATTTGCGTGGCCGGGTCATCCCCGCTCCAGCGGCTCATCAGACGCAGTGATTTACTGTACAGCCAGGTGACCGCCACCCCGGCCAGCAGGCCGCCGATAGCGACTTTGAAGAATTCCAGGGTGACACCGGTGACGGAGAAAATCATCGTGCCCATGACAATTGCCACGGCAAATTTCAGCGCGACCAGACCGGAGGCGTCATTCATCAGCGCCTCCCCTTCCAGAATGCCCATCATCTGTTTCGGAATGCGCCCTTTGCCGACAATCGACGACAGCGCCACGGCATCTGTCGGAGACAGCACCGCCGCAAGGGCAAAGGCCGGAATCAGCTCAATCCCCGGCATCAGCCAGTAGATCAGATACCCGATGCCGATAACCGTCACCAGCACCAGGAACAGCACCAGGATGAAGATTTCCCGCCCTTTCTGCATAAACTCCCTGGTCGGGGTCTTCCAGCCGTCAACAAACAGCAACGGCGGTATCAGCAGGACGAGAAACAGTTCAGGATCGAACGTGACATGCAGACCAAACTGCGGGAAGGCAAGCAGGGCCCCCATTGCGATCTGAATGATGGGTAACGGAATACGATACGGGATCATTTTGGTGAGAACACCGGACACCGACACGACCAGAATCAAAATAAGAATCGTAAAGAATATTTCCATATTACCCTTACTGAACTTAGGGCCTAATCAGCCCGCTGACAAAAAGATACTGTTAATAACGGCAAAAAAACCGCAATAAGAGCCCGGAGGAGAAAAAATTACCGCCGGTTGCCACTATCATACAAAAAAAGCAGCGGCGGATGCGTTATTCGCCACTGCTATTTTATCTTCTCAGGCCATTAAATCGGGCAATTAATTAGTGTTTTAAGATAAATCGTATAAATAAAGCGTATCCTCACCAACAGCTTCCGTGAAATGGTGATTTATGACTTAAATCGCCCAGCCACCAGCATAAAATGCCACCAGTGCCGCTGCGATAAGCACTGTACCGATATTCAGCTTACGCCATTCCCCTCCGGCGATACGACCGATAACCAGTGAAGCAAAGCCCAGCATAATCCCGGTCACAATATTACCGGTCAGTACAATGAAGACCGCACACAATAAACCTGACATAGAACCAACAAAGTCACTGAAATCCAGTTTACTGACATTACTCAGCATCAGCAGACCGACATACATCAGCGCCGGTGCTGTCGCATAGGCCGGTACCAGGTAAGAGAGCGGAGAGAGGAACAGGATCAGCAGGAACAGTACCCCGACCACGGTTGCGGTCAGACCGGTACGACCACCCGCAGCGGCACCGGCCGCAGATTCGATATACACCGCAGCAGGCGCCGCGCCGACAACACCGGCTACAATGCTGCTGACTGAGTCTGTCGTCAGGGCTTTGCCGCCGTTAATGATCTGATTATCTTTATCCAGCAGATTCGCCTGACCGGCTACCGCGCGGATCGTGCCTGTCGCATCAAACACCGCCGTCATCACCAGCGCCAGAACTGTTGGCAACACCAGTGGTTGCAGTGCGCCCATGATATCCATGCTGAAAAAGAGTGACAGCCCGTCATCACCAAGGGACGGTAATTTGAAAAAGCCCTGATATTTCACATTCGGATCAAAAATCAGCCCGATAACGGAAATCGCAATAATCACCAGCAGTACTGCCCCCGGGACTTTCAGGCGCTCCAGACCGAAAATCACCGCCAGACCCGCCAGCGCCATTATCACAGGGAAAGAGGTGAAATCCCCCAGTACCACCGGCATGCCTGCCTGCGGGTTTTTGATCACAAGGTCAATATTAGTGGCGGCAATCAGCAGCAGGAACAGACCGATACCGATCCCCGTGCCGTGGGCAATCCCCAGCGGGATATTGCGCAGGATCCACGTACGGATACCGGTGACAGAAATCAGGGTGAACAGCACCCCCATCAGGAACACCGCGCCCAGTACGACCGGGATCGGGATATTCTGACCAATCACCATACTGAATGCGGTAAAGGCGGTCAGGGAAATCGCACAGCCGATCGCCATCGGCAGGTTTGCCCATAACCCCATCAGCAGAGAACCGAGCCCGGCCACCAGACAGGTGGCGATAAAGACCGCCGTATGCGGGAAACCCGCCTGGCCGAGCATGCCCGGCACAACAATCACCGAGTACACCATCGCCAGGAATGTGGTCAGTCCGGCGAGAACTTCACGGCGGACAGTGGTGCCGCGCTCAGTCAGTTTAAAAAATTGGTCTAATTTGCACCCGCTTTGCGGCTGTGTCGCAGACATGTCATCACCTGTGTTAATGAATTTTGTGTCACATCACGTAAACGATTGCGTTTTCAGAAAAAATCCGCTGGTTCCGGATAAAAAAACCGGATACCCACGACGCAAACGTTTGGCTTTTTACAGAGAAAAGATGTGATTTTTTGAGGCAAACGATTATCTTAGGAAAAATCCTGATAATCAAGGCCAAATCCGGGAATTTTTTCACCTCTGTGCCATTGACGGGTTATCATCATCGGTCCCGGTGCCTGATGACGGAATCTATGATGAAACTAACTGCTTTTCTCCTCCCTGTGAGCCTGCTCTGTACGGCGTTACCGACAGCTCAGGCGGCAATTACCCCGCTCAGCCCGGACACCTGCCGTGCCATGACCGCACTCGGTATTATCACAGCAGAAAACCCGGTGCCCTGCGAACGGCTGGTCAATGTGGATGTCCGGTTTATCTCCTTTGAGGGCGAAACCCGCACCGGCACCATTACTGTCGCCGATATTATTGCCCCTGAAACGGAAGCGCTGTTCGATGAGTTGTACCGGCAAAAATTCCCGCTGCACAGCGTGCTGCCGATAGAAGCCTTCGGCGGGGATGATGAGGCATCCATGGCGGCTAATAATACGTCAGCATTTAACGGCCGTCGTCAGGCCAGTCAGAAAGCCTGGTCAAAACACGCTTACGGCATGGCGATCGACATTAATCCGCAGCAAAACCCTTACCGCTTCCGCGATAAAAATGGCCGTGTGACTATCAGCCCGCCGCAATCCGCCGCCGCGCTGACCAACAGAGAAAATATTCGTAACGGAAAAATGGAAACGGTGCTGCCGCTGGTTTTCAGCCATGGTTTTCTCCGCTGGGGCGGGGAATGGAAAAATCCGGTGGATTATCAGCATGCGGAGATCGGCAGTTTTACCTTTATCAATCATCTGCTGTCCCTGCCGCTGCCGGAAGCACAGGCACAATACAGCGCCTATGCCGCCCGTTACCGTGACTGTTTCAGCAAAAGCAAAACCACAGATGAGCTGCTGCGCGCCCGGCAATGTGCCAAAAACGTATTGCGCTGACAGCCGTCAGCGTAACAGATTGCTGATAAGCAACGTCAGACCGGCCAGCAGGATCACCATATTCAGGAAACGGAAAAATGCCTCTTTCGGGATACGCATGGTGATATGCCGCCCGAGGACAATTCCTGCCACCATCGCAGGCAGGAACAGCAGCGCGGTAATGGCGATGTCACTGTTCCAATAGATCCCCATAATCAGAAAAATAATTACGCGGGTTAATGTACTGAAGCCGATCAGGGTGGTCTGCGTAATGCGAAAGCGGTTTTTATCCTCAATCCGCCCGGCAAAATAGATGGCGTAAACAAACCCGCCCGCCCCGAACAGCGCACTCAGAATGCCGCCGCCAATCCCGAACGGAATGATGTATTTCTGCGGATAATGCCGTGCCGTCTTCTTAATAAAGAGGGAATAAAGCGCATAGAGAACAATAAAGGCCCCGAGGAACACCGCCAGCAAATCAGGATGTGTTTTCAGCAGGATCGCCGCACCAATCAGACTGCCGCCGATCATCAGCGGCACCATCCATTTCAGCTCGGCAAAATCGGCTTTGCGTCCGTCGCGGGTGACGTTAATCACCGCCGCACCCAGATCCATCAGCGCCAGCATCGGCACAATGTGTGAGACAGGAATAAAGAAAGCCAGCACCGGACTTGCGATCAGTGCGGAGCCAAAACCGACCATGCCGAAAACCAGATAACCGGCGAAGAGAACCGTAAAACAGATAAAAAAATCTGCCCATGGCAGGGTATAGATCATGGTGAGCACCCGTTTAATGACTTATGTTAATTATCACCATGCCGGATCCTTTCATCTGATAGTATTACCTGTCAGTGCTGTTTTTTCCGGAAAATCACGGCTTACCGTTGTACAACACGTGTGCAATACTAACAGGGTTTCCCTGCAAATTTCATTGGTATCGATTACATTATGCTAAAAACCAGTGCCCACATCGGCCAGAAGGTCAAACTGCTGCGTCAGGCGCGTAACCTGTCGCTCAATGATCTTTCAAAACTCTCCGGCATCTCGAAAGCCGCGCTCTCCAAACTGGAATCCGGTGATTCCAATCCGCGTATCGATACACTGGAGGCCATTGCCGTTGCACTGCGTTTTCCGCTGGGGGATCTGTTTACCGCCAGTAATGAAGGTTATCCCCGTTACGAAAAAAATAAAGTCTTTAAAGGGGAATATGCGGAAGATTTTAAATTCCGTGTCGGCATGGGAAATATTTCGGAGATCTGGCACCTGAAGATGATCCGCGGCGCGATTATTAACAGCCCCGCGCACAGCACCGGCACCCATGAGCATATTCTTATCCATCAGGGTACGCTGATGATGCGCTTTAATGACGATCAGACTGTGCTGCTGGAACCGGGGGATTTCTATGCGTTCTCCTGTGATATTCCCCATTCTTATATCTGTATGGAAGGCGAGCTGAGCGGTACGCTGATTATGTCCTATTCCCATATCGGCCAGACATCCCCGTAACCGCAGACAAAAAACCGGGCTTATCTGCCCGGTTTCATCATTCTACTGAATGTATTTATTCAGTTGCTCAAAGATACTGATATCTTCGTTGTATTTCACGTCCTGCACGTCTTCCAGTTTCTCCACCTGACTGACCATCTGGCTTAGTCGATCATCCGATTTCACCAGCAGCCAGATATGGCTGTGATCCTGTCCCGGCAGCGGCAGACACAGAATACCGTCCACGTTAAACGCCCGGCGGGCAAACAGACCGCAAATGTGTGTCATCACGCCGGGGTGGTTGCGGACCACCAGTTCCAGAGCGATAGGCTGATTATTTTTTTCCATGATTCTGTTCTCCGTCATCACGCTGTGACCATATCGATATTGGCATCACCCGGCAATACCATCGGCCACACTTTTTCACTGACATCGATTAATGCGTGGATCAGGCACGGCCCGGGGCGATCAATCGCCGCCTGCAATGCAGCATGCGGATCACTCTCTTTATTCAGATCACAGGTGTGTAATCCGAAGCCTTTGGCAATTGTCACAAAATCAGTCTGATACGGATAGGCAGATGCCACAATGTGCTCGTTGAACATCAGTGTCTGCTGCTGGTGAACCATCCCCAGTGCCTGGTTGTTCATGAGAATAATTTTGATATCCAGGTTATGCTCAGCGGCGGTCGCCATCTCCTGAATATTCATCATAATACTGCCGTCCCCGGTGAAGCAGACGATCTTGCGTGACGGCTCTGCCAGTGCGGCACCAATCGCTGCCGGTAACCCGAAGCCCATCGTTCCGAGTCCGCCGGAGGTCAGCCACTGACGCGGGCGGCATAACGGATACGCCTGCGCCACCCACATCTGGTGCTGGCCGACATCCGTGGTGATGATGGCATCATTATCCACCGCATCCGCCACGGCAGCGATCAATCCGAAATGGCTTAACGGATCGGATTTATTCATCTGCTCCAGCGGGAATTCCTGTTTGATCTGCGTGATATGATCATTCCACGCCTGGCGGGTATTTACCTCAATCTGCGGCAGCAACATAGTGAGAACCTGTCCGGCATCCGCGTTGATCGCAATATCCGGTTGTTTGATCTTGCTGATCTCCGCGCGGTCGATATCCACATGGATAATTTTGGCATCCGGGCAGAACTGCTCCGCCTTGCCGATCGCGCGGTCATCAAAGCGCGCCCCGACCACAATCAGCAAATCCGATTCCTGCAAAATCATATTGGTATAACGCGCGCCGTGCATCCCTAACATCCCCAGATAAAGCGGATGCTGCTGCGAGATAGTGCCCAACCCCATCAGCGTCATAGTGGTCGGCAACCCGGCTCGTTCGGCAAAACTCTGCACCAGCTGCTGTGACTGCGACGCGACAATACCGCCGCCGATATACAGAATCGGGCGTTTTGCCTGATTAATCATCGCGGCAGCTTCTGTGACTTTTTCCGCATCAAACAGCGGTAACGGATCTTTCGGCATGATGGGTGGTAATTCATCAATCTCAATGATGGCGGCCTGAACATCTTTCGGCACATCCACCCAGACCGGGCCCGGACGGCCGGATTCCGCAATACGGAATGCATCGGCGATAATGCCCGGCAGATCCTGAACATTGCGCACCAGGTAGTTGTGTTTGGTGATAGGGATAGACATGCCGTAAGTGTCCACTTCCTGGAAGGCATCGGTACCGATCATCGGCGAAGAGACCTGGGCGGTGATACAGACCAGCGGAACCGAATCCAGTTTGGCATCCGCAATGGCGGTCATCAGGTTGGTCGCACCCGGCCCGCTGGAGGAGATACACACCGCTGCTTTGCCGGTAGTGCGGGCGATACCCTGTGCGATAAACCCGGCACCCTGCTCATGGCGGGCGAGGATATGCCGGATACGGCTGTTGCCCAGTGCATCATACAGCGGCAGCGCCGCACCACCCGGAATACCGGATACAGAGGTGATCCCGTGCTGTTCTAACATGCGGATAATTAATTCCGCCCCCGTCATCCGGGTTTTTGCCTGAGTCTGCTGTGAAGCTCCCATAACATCATCCTTTTTTTAACAACCGGTTCAGTTTCGCGGAGCCTGACATAAAAAAACCCCGCTCGGTTTACGCCGGCGGGGTTAGTGATCCTGTTGCTGATCCCAGCCCGTTACGGCGCGCTGCCGACGACCACCACCACTACCACACGCACGACGACAACCGCGTCTGATAGCGCGGTTGTTAGTAGTACGTTTTGCGGACGGGTGAATGGTTTCACGGGATATCTCTCAACAGTAAATTGTGTATGAATAAATTCGGTTCGTACTTTAAAAAAACATAAGAATGAAATCTGTACAAGCCTTTTTTCATTTATTTTTTATTCAGCCGCTGAATTGTGATCACCATCACTGATAAATGACTGACATAAAAATCAAAAATGCATAGTTAATTGATTTTTAATAAAAAATTAAATTCCCCTGTTAATAGCCTCAGCGGGAAATAGTATTATTACACTGGAAAAACAGCGATAAAAAAGGTCACAGGAACGATTATCCGGAACTATACAAACCAATATCAGGAAACAGCAGAGGAATATATTGCAGCAAAATAACTTGTCAGCATCTGTTCACATTATCGCTGTCAGTCACTAAAAACAGCTTCTTTATCAGTTTTATTGTTCAGTATGATAAAAAACAGGTCTTACTCATCCGGTAACATTCGTGACAGGATACATTTTATGTGATTTTTTTGTTGCAAAAACACAGATAAAATTACATTAAAATTACAACTACAGCTGAAATGGGTACATTTATGTGATTTTAATCACATATAATGACTATTATGATTGTCACGTTTCAGGTTTACCGATAAAACGTAATCCGACACATGCTCTTTAAGCCTCTTATCGCATTTTAATAAAAAATTGAGTATATCGTTTATTGATACCCAATGATTTTATTGGGTTTTTTCTTTTAAAAAGATAAACACACATCCGATTACGACAGCTATTTATACTAAAAATATCCGTTATGATGAAAAATCAGACAAACAGGATAAAAACAGGACTTATAACAACATAAGCTTCACTGCCTGTTAACCCCGGGCAATCTCATGTGTTCATCCAACGGCATGAGACATCACCCCTTACTGTCATCAGACGTAAGGGGTATTTTTTTGCCACTGACTATGCAGAATTACGCAGAAAAATAATTTTTTTCTTATTTATTCTGAGCTGATGACCCCTTATTTTCATCTGTGATATTTCAGAAAAGTACATTTCATGTTTCATATGCAGACGATATGCATGAAAAAATAAGATTAAGATTAATCATTATTTCGCTTTACGGATAAAAAAATACATTTAGCACTCAGTTAAAAACAAGGAGTGTTACATGTTAAAAGTTTATATCTGGCTACCGGAAGGAAAATATATCGGACATGCATCTCTTTCATTTCAGGGAAACTACGTCAGTTTCTGGCCAAAAGACAGTGCAGGAAAAAAAGATCTGAAAATTAAATCTAATAGTCACCCCGGTGCTTTTATGGGCGCGTTAAAGGAAGACATTGAAAATGAAGGCAACAGACAACCTCTGGTTGTCACTATTAATGAAATCAATGAAGAAAAACTTGCATTTCATATCGCAGAACTAATGAGTAACACACCGAGATATCAGCTGGCCCGCAATAACTGCTCTCATATTGTTGCTGAATGCCTGGCTGTTGCCTGTGATAAAAAACCCGGCTTTACACCATCAGCCAGTAATTATTCCAAATATTTAGGTTCAACTCTGGGTAGAGGGATCTGGACACCTCATGATATCTTACGGTATGCACAGGAACTCTCGGTAAATATAGTATGAATGTAATCTATAGTGAGAATTATAATTTTGACATCGGACTGTTGAGTTACTTTCATCCGTTTTACGGAATGAAATTCAAATCTATTTTTAATGATTTGAAAAATAACAGTAAAATCCGTTTTCACATGCCTGATTCCGCTATAGATGAGCAGATCATAGACGATTATCTTTCCGGGATAATGAAATACAGAGTCAAAAATAAGAAGGGCATCCTGAGAGCACTTGAGTTTCCCCGGCTCCCCTTCCTCAGCTATGCATATCTGGATAAGCATGTATTAACCCCTATGCGTTTTGGTATCGCCGGCACACTGCTGGGAGCACAAAAAGCCATACAGGAAAATACTATTTTCTGGAATCTTGCCGGTGGCTATCATCACGCATCTCACCAGAATATGGAGGGATTCTGTATCTATAATGACATCACGATTTGCTATCAGGAATTACGCCGGAGAAATATCCTGTCCGCAGATGACAGAATATTAATTATTGATACCGATGCACATCACGGCAATGGTAATGCTGTCGATTTTATGGATAACCGCCAGGTAACGATCCTTGATATTTATAATCAGGATATTTATCCGCAATCACAATATACCCGCGAACGTGTTGATATCCCTGTTCCGCTTCCGGAGAAAACCACCGGAATTCATTACCTGAACCAATACCGTGATGCCTTAAATAAGATAAACGGTAGCTATAAAATAGCATTTGTCATTACCGGCACAGATCCGCTTGAAGCAGATAAACTCGGCGGCCTTTCACTGACAATCGGTGATATTGCACAAAGAGATAAAACAACCTGGCAGTTCCTGTCAGAGAAACAGATCCCCGCTGTTTTTCTTGGCGGAGGTGGTTACTCAAAACTCAGCGCAACCTGTGTCACCCGCGCCATTAACGGTATTATCACCGACGCCGCGGACTGATTTCAGATCGCACATATAAAAAATCCCGCCAACGCGGGATTTTTTATATGAAATAACAGATATTCAGATCAGAACGGAATATCGTCATCAAAATCCATTGGCGGTTCATTGCTTTGCGGCGCTGCTGCTGCCGGTTGTTGTGCCGGGCGCGTATTGCCGCCGCCGCTGAACTGCTGGCCTTGTTGTGGCTGCTGTGGCTGACCCCAGCCGCCGCCCTGGGACATATTGTCGCCACCGCCGCTGCGGCCGCCCAGCATCTGCATGCTGCCGCCGATATTCACCACGACTTCTGTGGTGTAACGCTCCTGGCCACTCTGATCCTGCCATTTACGGGTCTGGAGTGAACCTTCGATATAAACCTGTGAGCCTTTTTTCAGATATTCACCGGCAATTTCTGCCAGTTTGCCGAAGATTACCACACGGTGCCATTCGGTCTTCTCTTTCATTTCGCCGGTTTGTTTATCACGCCATGATTCTGATGTCGCCAGTGTGATGTTGGTAACCGCACCGCCGTTAGGCATGTAACGCACTTCCGGATCCTGACCCAGGTTCCCGATAAGAATGACTTTGTTGACGCCTCTGCTGGCCATGAAATGCTCCCGATGAAATTGTTTAAAACATATAAGGATCTAGTCTAACACGTCTGGGTGACTTTTTTGAATCGGTAATCTTTTGCCGCGATCGGCTTTTCATATTTGCGTGTCTTCTCTAAAATCTGCTGCGCAAAATGCCATCAGCTGTCAGGCAAATGCTGCTGAGATTATACACAGATTTCTTCTGGTACTGGATATCCATTCAGTAAGTTATGTGCAATAATATCAGGCTGAATAAATTGTTCGCTATCTGAAACTCCCGGGAAGTGGTACATGGATAATATCGATATACGGGGCGCCCGCACCCACAATCTGAAGAATATCAACCTCATTATTCCGCGTGATAAACTGATTGTTATCACGGGGTTATCCGGCTCCGGGAAGTCGTCCCTTGCCTTTGATACCTTGTATGCCGAGGGGCAGCGCCGCTATGTGGAATCCCTGTCCGCGTATGCGCGTCAGTTCCTGTCGCTGATGGAAAAACCGGATGTGGATCATATTGAAGGGCTTTCCCCGGCGATTTCCATCGAGCAGAAATCCACTTCCCATAACCCGCGTTCCACCGTGGGGACCATCACTGAAATTCATGACTATCTGCGCCTGCTGTTTGCCCGCGTGGGTGAGCCGCGCTGTCCGGATCACGATATTCCGCTGGCAGCACAGACGGTGAGTCAGATGGTGGACAATGTGCTGACCCTGCCGGAAGGCAAACGCCTGATGCTGCTGGCACCGGTGGTCAAAGAACGCAAAGGCGAACACACCAAACTGCTCGATAGCCTGGCGGCGCAGGGCTATATCCGTGCACGGATCGACGGGGAAATCTGTGATCTCTCTGATCCGCCGAAACTGGAATTACAGATCAAACACACCATCGAAGTGGTGGTTGACCGTTTCAAAGTCCGGGATGATCTGACACAGCGCCTGGCGGAATCCTTTGAAACGGCACTGACACTGTCCGGCGGTACCGCTATTATCGCCGATATGGAAGATAACAGCGCCGAAGAGCTGGTATTTTCAGCAAACTTTGCCTGCCCGGTCTGCGGATACAGCATGAGTGAGCTGGAGCCGCGCCTGTTCTCCTTCAACAACCCGGCGGGTGCCTGCCCGACCTGTGACGGCCTGGGCGTTCAGCAGTTTTTCGATCCGGATCGCGTGGTGCAGAACCCGAATCTGTCACTCGGCGGCGGGGCTATCCGCGGCTGGGATCGCCGTAATTTCTATTATTATCAGATGCTGATGTCTCTGGCGGATCATTATAAGTTTGATATTGAATCCCCGTATTCAGAGTTACCGGCCAAAATTCAGAAGGTGATCCTCAACGGTTCAGGCCGTGAATCCATTGAGTTTAAATATTCCAATGACCGGGGTGATGTGACAGTCCGTCATCATCCGTTCGAAGGTGTGCTGCACAACATGGAACGCCGTTATAAAGAGACGGAATCCATGGCGGTACGCGAAGAACTGGCCAAATATATCAGTAACCGCCCGTGTATTTCCTGCGGCGGTACCCGTCTGAAAAAAGAAGCCCGCTTTGTGTTTGTCGATAACACCACACTGCCGCAGATCTCTGATTTCAGCATCGGGCATGCGATGGAGTTCTTTAATAACCTGAAATTCAGCGGTCAGCGCGCGAAAATCGCCGAAAAAGTCCTGAAAGAGATTCAGGATCGCCTGAAATTCCTGGTTAACGTCGGCCTGAATTACCTGACACTCTCCCGCTCCGCAGAAACGCTGTCCGGCGGTGAGGCACAGCGTATCCGCCTTGCCAGTCAGATCGGTGCCGGTCTGGTCGGCGTGATGTATGTGCTGGATGAGCCGTCAATCGGCCTGCATCAGCGCGATAATGACCGCCTGCTGGAAACCCTGATTCATCTGCGCAATCTCGGCAATACCGTGATTGTGGTGGAGCATGATGAGGATGCTATCCGTGCCGCCGATCATATTATCGATATCGGCCCGGGTGCAGGTGTTCACGGCGGGGAAATTGTTGCCCAGGGATCGCTGGACGACATTATCGGCACACCGGAGTCCCTGACCGGGAAATTCCTCAGCGGCGAACGGCGGATCACCATCCCGGAAAAACGCAATGTGGCGGATCCGGCCAAAATGCTGACCATTACCGGTGCCAGCGGTAACAACCTGAAGAATGTGACACTGAATCTGCCGGTCGGGCTGTTTACCTGTATCACCGGGGTTTCCGGTTCAGGGAAATCCACCCTGATCAATGACACCCTGTTCCCGATTGCCCAGACACAGCTCAACGGCGCGACCACCATTACGCCCGCGCCATATAAGTCTGTTGACGGTCTGGAGCATTTCGATAAAGTGATCGATATCGACCAGAGCCCTATCGGCCGGACTCCGCGTTCAAACCCGGCGACCTATACCGGTGTGTTTACGCCTGTCCGCGAACTGTTCGCCGGGGTACCGGAATCCCGCTCACGCGGCTACACGCCGGGCCGGTTCAGCTTTAACGTCAAGGGCGGCCGCTGCGAAGCCTGTCAGGGGGACGGCGTGCTGAAAGTGGAAATGCACTTCCTGCCGGATGTGTATGTGCCGTGCGACCAGTGCAAAGGCAAACGCTATAACCGCGAAACCCTGGAAGTGAAATACAAAGGGAAAAACATCCACGAAGTGCTGGATATGACTATCGAGGAAGCCCGTGAATTCTTTGATGCCGTCCCGGCGCTGGCGCGTAAATTACAGACCCTGATGGATGTCGGCCTCTCTTATATCCGTCTCGGGCAGTCGGCAACCACCCTCTCCGGCGGTGAAGCGCAGCGGGTGAAACTGGCGAAGGAACTCTCCAAACGCGGCACCGGGCAGACACTCTATATCCTTGATGAGCCGACCACCGGTCTGCATTTTGCAGATATCGAACAACTGCTGGCGGTACTGCATCAGCTGCGCGATCAGGGCAACAGTATTGTGGTTATCGAACACAACCTCGATGTGATTAAAACCGCAGACTGGATTGTGGATTTAGGCCCGGAAGGCGGCAGCGGCGGCGGTGAAATCCTGATCGCCGGTACCCCGGAAGAGGTGGCAGCATGTGAGCGCTCACACACCGCCCGCTTCCTGAAGCCGATCCTGAAAAGAGGCTATTAATCTTCTCCCGCCTCTGAAAATACCGCAGCGTTTGCTGCGGTATTTTTTTGTCCGCTTTCCGTGCTGGTGAAATAATAATCAACCTGTGATAACATAAAGCATCAGGCGACCACCGGAAACAGGAGGCGAACATGGCAAGCGGATGGGCAAGTGATTCTGCTGTTCAGGAGCAGATTGATGCCACACTGGATGATGGGGTCGCCCGGGTGCGCAGCCAGCTGGCGACAGGAGAAAGCGCGCTGTTTTGTGAAGAGTGCGGTGAGCCGATCCCGCAGGCGCGGCGTGAAGCGATACCCGGTGTACAGTTGTGTGTGAACTGTCAGGCAGAAGCGGATAAAAAACAGGCCGCATTCAGCGGCTATAACCGGCGCGGCAGTAAAGACAGTCAGTTACGCTGAAACAGGCGCGGAACACAATGATTCCGCGCATCATCATTTCATTACTGAGGATTAACGGCTGACCGCCGCAAAAGTCCGTGCAATCGCATCCACATTATGACGGTTCACCCCCGCCATGCAGACACGCCCGGAACCGACCAGGTACACCGCATGTTGCTCACGCAGTGCAGTAACCTGCTCCGGACTGAACCCGGTATAGCTGAACATTCCGCGCTGATGCAGCAGATGGTCAAAGTTTTTCTCCGGTAGTGTGTTTTTCAGTGTATCCACCAGCACTGTCCGCATCTCTGCGATCCGGCTGCGCATGGTGTCCACTTCCGCCAGCCACTGTGCTTTCAGCGCAGTATCATTCAGCACTTCAGAGACCAGTTTAGCCCCGTAAGACGGTGCGCTGGAATAGACACAGCGTACACCCGCTTTCAGTTGACCCAGCACACGTTCTGCTTCCTGCTGTGTCGGGCAGAGAACAGACAGTCCGCCCACACGTTCACCGTACAGTGAGAAGATTTTTGAGAACGAGTTACTGACGAAACACGGTACTTCAGCCGCCGCCATGGCGCGGATAGCATAAGCATCCTCTTCCATCCCGCTGCCGAAGCCCTGATAAGCAATATCCAGAAACGGGATCAGCTCCCGCTTTTTCACCACCGCGACGACGTTATCCCACTGCTCCGGTGTCAGATCGGAACCGGTCGGGTTATGGCAGCACGGATGCAGTAAAATGATGCTTTTTGCCGGTAACGTCTCAAATGTTGCCAACATCTCGTCAAACTTCACGCCTTTGGTCTGCGGATCAAAATACGGATAATAATGAGTTTTAAATCCAGCTCCGGCAAAGATCGCCTGATGGTTTTCCCATGTCGGATCACTGAGCCAGACATCCGATCCCGGGAAATAACGGTGCAGGAAATCCGCGCCGATCTTCAGCGCACCGGATCCGCCCAGCGTCTGGATCGTCGCCACACGGCCCTGGCGGATAAGCTCGCTGTCATCGCCCAGCAGCAGCGTCTGTACCGCGCTGCGGTAAGGGGGAAAACCTTCCATCGGCAGATACAGGGAGGCCCCGGTATCCTGCGCGTTATAGCGCTGTTTTGCCTGTGTGATGCTGTGCAGTTGCGGAGTCACCCCGGAATCGTCGTAATAGAGGCCAATACTGAGATTGACCTTCTCCTTCCGGGGATCCTGTTTGAAATGCTCAACGAGCGTTAAGATCGGGTCGCCGCCGTAGGCGTCTACATGTTCGAACACAAGCGATACTCCTGATTGTTATTTTTCTCACTATCAGAACATATCGCGTCACATTTTATTCGTCCAGATATTCCATCGCCACGCGGGAGGTCAGCCTGGTGATCAGTTCATAGGCACTGATACCACTGGCTTCTGCGATTTGCTCCACCGGCAGTGAATCCCCCCATAAAATGACTTCATCACCCGCTTTATCACTGCAATCCGGTCCCAGGTCGATAGTTATCATGTCCATGGAAACACGCCCGGCAATGGGAACACGGCGTCCGTTAATCACCACCGGTGTGCCGGACGGCGCACTGCGCGGATAGCCGTCACCGTAACCGACGGCAATCACACCCAGGCAGGTATCACGATCACTGACCCAGGTACCGCCGTAACCGACCGCTTCCCCGGCTTTATGTTTACGCACGGCAATCAGGCGGGATTTGAGGGTCATCACCGGTTTCAGGCCATAATCACCGGCTTCGGTACCGCTTTTCGGTGACACGCCGTACAGAATGATCCCGGGGCGAACCCAGTCGAGGTGTGCCTTCGGCCAGTAAAGAATACCGCCGGACGCGGAAATCGATTTTTCCCCCGGTTTATCGGCAGCAAATGCCATAAAGCGGGTGATTTGTGCTTCTGTCGGCTGTGCATCGTCTTCATCAGCACGGCTGAAATGGCTGATGATATTCACCGGCTGCTGCACATTTTTGCAGTTGCACAGCCGCTGATAAAACGCTTCTGCTTCTTCCGGACGCACGCCGAGACGGTGCATGCCGGTATCAATTTTCATCCAGACTTTCACCGGATCCGATAACTGCGCCTGCTCCAGCGCCACTAACTGCTCTTCAAAATGTACCGCCACTTCCAGACGACTGGCAACAATGACCGGCAAATCCGTCGCATCGAAAAAACCTTCCAGTAAGATGATAGGTTTAACAATACCACCGGCGCGCAACGCGTGCGCTTCACTCAGACGCGCCACCGCAAACGCATCCGCCTCATTGAGTTCACGGGCGATTTCGACTAATCCGTGGCCGTAGGCGTTTGCTTTGACCACCGCAACATGACGGCTGTCCGGCGCAAGCGCCCGGATCCGCTGCCAGTTGTAGCGCAGCGCACCACGGTCAATGACGGCTGTTGCCGCTTTCATAGGGGTTCCTTGGTTAGGGGTTGTTGATGTCTTGTTTGTTATCAGGGTTATTATCCCGTCCGCATGATATTCAGACGGTTTATTCATCGTCATAACTCGGCCCTGCATAGTTATCAAAACGCGACCACTGACCGTTGAAGGTCAGACGGACGGTTCCGATAGGGCCGTTACGCTGCTTACCGATAATAATTTCAGCCACGCCTTTCAGATCACTGCTTTCGTGATACACCTCGTCACGGTAGATAAACATGATAAGGTCGGCATCCTGCTCGATGGAGCCTGATTCACGCAGGTCGGAGTTTACCGGGCGTTTATCGGCACGTTGTTCCAGACTACGGTTCAGCTGGGACAACGCAACCACCGGCACCTGTAATTCTTTGGCCAGTGCTTTCAGAGAACGGGAAATCTCAGCGATTTCCAGGGTACGGTTATCAGAGAGAGACGGCACCCGCATTAATTGCAGGTAGTCGATCATGATCAGGCTTAAACCGCCGTGCTCACGGAAAATCCGCCGTGCGCGGGAGCGGACTTCGGTCGGGGTCAGGCCGGAGGAGTCATCAATATACATATTGCGCTTTTCCAGCAGAATCCCCATGGTACTGGAGATACGCGCCCAATCCTCATCATCGAGCTGGCCGGTACGAATACGGGTCTGGTCAACACGGGAGAGAGAAGCCAGCATACGCATCATGATCTGGTTGCCGGGCATCTCGAGGCTGAAAATCAGTACCGGTTTTTCTTCGGTCATGGCGGCGTTTTCACACAGGTTCATGGCGAAGGTGGTTTTCCCCATGGACGGACGCGCCGCCACAATAATTAAATCCGAAGGTTGCAGACCGGCGGTCTTTTTATCCAGATCCTGATACCCGGACGATACCCCGGTCACCCCGTCATGCGGCTGGGCATAGAGCTTTTCGATCTTCTCGACGGTTTCTTCCAGAATCGCCTCGATCCCCTTCGGCCCTTCATCTTTATTGGCACGGTTTTCGGCGATCTGGAACACGCGGGATTCTGCCAGATCGAGCAGATCTTCACTGGAACGCCCCTGCGGATCGTAACCGGCATCGGCGATCTCATTGGCGACAGAAATCATGTCACGGATCACCGCACGTTCGCGGACGATATCAGCATAAGCATTAATGTTCGCCGCACTTGGTGTATTTTTCGAAAGTTCTGCCAAATAAGCAAACCCGCCGACATTTTCCAGCTCTCCGCCGGTTTCCAGTGCTTCAGACAGCGTGATCAGGTCAATCGGTCGTCCCTGCTCGAGCAGGCGCTGCATCTGACTGAAAATCGTCCGGTGCGGACGGCTGAAAAAGTCTTCGCCGGTCACACGTTCAGAAACATTATCCCAACGCTCGTTATCCAGCATCAGTCCGCCGAGAACAGACTGTTCTGCTTCCAGGGAATGCGGCGGTAATTTCAGCCCTTCCATCTGATGGTCACGGGGTTTGTCGGTCTTGGTGTCCTTGGGATATCTGGCCATGAAACTCTCTTACTTATCAGTGCGTCTGCCGGGGAGAATACCTGCGTCCCTGAACGGGACAGAGCGGGTAGTATAGCCCTCCTTTACCGCTGATTGCACGAAGCTTGAGTAATTTTCAGTGACATGCAATTATGCCAAATACAATAAATCATATGATTAACTGTCCCGCTTACTGTTTCTGCGCTGTTTGCAGGTAAGTGGTCACTCTTTTTTCCGAATGAGGTTCCCTCCATGGCTAAACGTATTGAATTTGATGCACCCGGCGGCACCGATGTACTGGTTTATCGTGACTTTACGCCGGCAGACCCGGCTCCGGGTGAAGTTCAGGTGGAAAACAAAGCAATCGGCGTGAACTATATTGATACCTATTTCCGCAGCGGCCTGTACCCTGCGCCGGTATCCCCTTCCGGTGTCGGCTCTGAAGCCGCCGGTGTGGTGGTAAAAATTGGTGCGAACGTAAAACACATCAAAGTCGGTGACCGCGTGGTCTACGGCCAGTCTCCGCTGGGCGCGTACAGCGAAATCCATAATGTGCCGGAAGAAAAGCTGGCCATTCTGCCGGACGGTATCAGCTTTGAAACCGCTGCCGCCTGCTTTATGAAAGGCCTGACCGCGTTTTATCTGCTGCGCAAAACCTATGAAGTAAAAGCCGGGGAAGTCTTCCTGTTCCACGCTGCTGCCGGTGGTGTCGGACAAATCGCCTGCCAGTGGGCAAAAGCGCTGGGCGCGAAGATGATCGGTACCGTGGGTTCTGATGAAAAGGCGCAGAAAGCCAAAGCTGCCGGCGCATGGGAAACCATCAACTATAATAAAGAAGACATTGTTGAGCGGGTGCTGGCACTCACTGACGGTGAAAAAGTCTGTGTGGTGTACGACTCTGTCGGTAAAGATACCTGGCTGCCGTCACTGGACTGCCTGAAGCGACGCGGTCTGATGGTCAGCTACGGCAACGCCTCCGGCCCGGTCACCGGTGTTGACCTGGGGATCTTAAATAAGAAAGGCTCGCTGTATGTGACCCGCCCTTCTGTCTTTGGTTACATCACCAACCGTGAAGAACTTAACGAAGCCAGCAAGGCGATTTTTGATCTGATCCTGAGCGGTAAACTGACTATTTCTATCCCTGCGGATCAGGTTTATCCGCTGAAAGATGCCGCCCTGGCACACAAGCGCCTGGAAAGTCGTGCAACGACCGGCTCCAGTATCTTAATTCCTTAAGATATATATTATTTGATTAATAATAAAAATTCTCGTTATTAAATGAGGATTTTTATTAATAAATACCTCTGATTCATATTAAATTTATATATTTATTTTTATTGATTGTTTAACACCGGATATTTATTCTTATTTCTCTTTCACTGATAAAAGGAATGACTATGAATAATACGGAAATAAACCATCTTGTTGATTTCATCTATCAGGATGGCAGAATCACAAACGCTGAATTCCAGATGATTCGTGATGAAGCTGATAACCGTTTTGATGCCCTTCTTGAATGTTATGGTAAAAACAACAGCTTATCGGCATTTCAGAAATCTGCAGATGTCACTGTACAATTAATGCAGGAAAGCTTTTTTATTCTGAAAAAGAAAGCTGAAACACCAGAACAGAAAGACGTAATCAAAGCTGCATTTAATGCACAAATCAGTTATATCATCGCATGTTATAACCGCTTCTTTGATTCATTATAATTGAAACAAAATGAACTCTCTGTTCAGAGAGTTCATTATTCAGTTATATTTTTTCGGGTAACAAATTCCAGTGCCGCTTCAATCACGCGCAGATCAGCTCCGGCTTTATGGGCATTTTCACTCAGATGACGCCGCCACTGACGCGCCCCCGGAATACCCTGGAAAATTCCCAGCATATGGCGGGTGATATGGCCGAGATAAGTCCCTGTCGCCAGTTCTGCCTCAATATACGGATACATGGCTTCCACCGCTGCGACGGTATCAGTCACCGGCAACGCCGCATCAAACAGCGCATTATCGACCTGTGCCAGGATTGACGGGTTCTGATAGGCCTCACGCCCGACCATCACACCATCCATATACTGCAGATGGGTTTTTGCCTCTTCCAATGTTTTGATGCCGCCGTTAAGCGCCATAATCAGGTGAGGGAAATCCTTTTTCAACTGATACACACGCGGATAATCCAGCGGCGGAATTTCCCGGTTCTCTTTCGGGCTCAGGCCGGAGAGCCAGGCTTTACGGGCATGGATAACAAACATCTCACAGCCGCCGCGATCCGCCACGGTGCCGACAAAATCACACAGAAACTCATAACTGTCCTGATCATCAATCCCGATCCGGGTTTTGACCGTAACAGGAATATCCGTCACATCCCGCATCGCTGCCACACAATCCGCCACCAGTGAAGCGTTACCCATCAGACAGGCACCGAACATGCCGTTCTGCACACGGTCAGACGGACAGCCGACATTCAGGTTGATTTCATCATAACCGCGTTCCTGTGCGATTTTCGCACACTGCGCCAGTGCCGCCGGGTCACTGCCGCCAAGCTGCAATGCCACCGGATGCTCCGCCTCGTTATACGCCAGGTAGTCCCCTTTCCCGAACAGAATCGCTCCTGTTGTCACCATTTCGGTATACAGCAGCGCGTGGCGGCTGAGTTTGCGGTGGAAATAGCGGCAATGGCGGTCGGTCCAGTCCAGCATCGGTGCCACGGAGAAACGGTTAAGGTTCTTATAGCCGCTCGTGGTGCGTAACTGCCGGGTTTCAGTGGTTTTTTCTGTTGGCGTATTTTGGTGCATATTTGGTCTTTTTCGTATGTTTTTTCTTTATTGGCTCCCCTACCAGCGCCCCTGATATTTGGGGACCTGAATAAAGGAGCATATAACTGATGGCCTATTATATACCACAGACAAACGCATCCACAGTGAAAGCACGCCATTCATAGAACAGGCACACCCAAATCCCGGATTTTTCGGTTAAAAAAGCCCATGAAACATGGGCAAACAAAGGTAGATATAATTCAGGCACAACTTAATTGTGAATAACAACGGGATTCTGCATTTTATTCAACATGCCGCAGTCTGAACTAAAATGTTTCCCAGTC